>JBOGVH010000163.1:0-3168 GCA_050695235.1 Actinomycetota bacterium | reverse complement strand
GGCACGAGCAGGACCGGGCCTCGCCCCGGCGCGATCACGAGCAGCGTGAGCCGCTCGAGGGGCGGTGGCGCGTGCCCCGTCAGGTAGAGCAGGTCCGGCCCCGGCGTGACCAGCAGGGCGCCCAGGCCGGCTTCACCGGCCACCCGCGCCGCGCGGTCAAGCCGCTCGGCGTGGCGACCTGCGGGCTTGCCGCCGGTCACAGCTTCATCAGGACGGCCTGCGGGACGACCTCGAACGTCGCCGGGGTGGATCCCAGGACCTCGCCGTCGGCCTCGATGGGAAGCGGCCGATCCGCGTCGACCTCCAGGGCTTCCTTCACCCGGAACTCCGCAACCCGAGGGTGCGGGAGGTGCTCGCCCCGGTAGACCTTCGGCAGGAGCGTGAACGAGTCCGACTTCGGTCCCTTGAAGATCAACACGTCGAGGACGCCGTCGCCGGGGTATGAGCGAGGCGAGATCTTCATCCCTCCCCCGTAGTACTGGCAGTTGCCCACGATCACCATGAGGCCGGGCCCCTCGTAGTACTTGCGGTCGGCTCGGACCTTCAGCTTGGCCAGCTTGAACCGGGGAAGCGTCAGCCAGAACCCGAAGAAGTACTTCGCTTGGCCGAGCGAGACGGGAAGCCGGTCCGCCCGGGCAGCCACCGCCGCCCCCAGTCCGGCCTCCGCAACGTTGGGGAAGTACCGAACCTGCCGCTCCCCGTTCGAGGAGCCCACATACGTGATCTTGCCCACGTCGAGGGGGTACGTGTTCTCCCCCAACAGGTGTTGGCACGACCGGGTGACGTCGCCGGGGAGGCCGAAGGTCCGCACGAAGTCGCACCCCGAGCCGGCGGCGACCACGCCGAGCACCGGCTGCGGCACGATGGTGGTCCCGTCATCGCCGAACATCCCATTCACCACCTCGTGCACCGTTCCGTCGCCTCCCACCGCGACGACGAATCGGCCGCCGCTCGACAGCGCCTCACGGGCGAACCGGGTGGCATCACCCGGCCCCTCGGTTCGGAGGAGCCGGTACGCGAGCCCCCGGGCCTGGAGCGTGCGCTCGAGCTCGGGGATCTCCTGTCCCACGCGCCGCCGGCCCGCGTGAGGGTTCACGATGACCGTGAGCTCTCCGAAGGGGCTCCCCATGGCGGGTGCATCCTACCCATGGGGCCGACCGGTCCGTCTGGATCGGGGACGACCTCTGCGTGTCAGACGCCGGTGTACGAGACGACGCCGCGATTCACCGATTCGATGGCCTGGTGTGCGAGCTCGGCGGTCTGGCCGGAGGCCACCTCCTCGATCTGGCGGAGAAGGTCCAGAAGTTGCTTGCAGTTACGTACGAAGTCGCCGGGGGCCAAGCCGGTCTCCGCCAGCACGTCCTGGAGGGGCTTGCCCTCCGCCCACTGGAAGACCGGGGTGGCGAAGCCCGCCTCGAGCTCCCGACACAGCTCGACATGGTGCGAGTCCTCCGACCGCCGGATGCGACGCCACAGGCGATCCAACCGTTGGTACCGCTCTGCCGTGTCGGCGGTCGGCATGTCCGCCTGCCGCGGCACCCGTTCCCGCGACTCGTACACCACCGTGGAGACCAGGGCTGCCGTCTCCGGGGGCGACAGGCCGGTGACCAGCCCCTCGCCCAGCGCTTCGGCCACCAGGATGTCGCCCTCGCCGTAGATGCGGGAGAGGACGTCGCCCTTGGGGAGGATGGCGAACTCCCTCACGTAGCCCATCTCTTCCAGGACCCCGAGCACCCGCTCGAACTGGCGCGCGAGCGTCTCGGTCCGGGTCTTGACGCGTCGTTCGATCCCCCGCAGCCGCTGCTCGACCTGGCTGGCCCGAACGGCCCACCGCTCGTGGGTCGGCCGGTCGGGGCAGGCATGGCAGGGGTGCCGGGACGCCAGCTCCTCCAGCCGGTCCGCCTCGCGCTGCGCTCGTGCGTCCAGGCGGTCTCTGCGCTGCTTCGGCGGCCGAACGTCCAGGGCCACGAGGCGCGCGGCCAGGTCACGGCGGAACCGGGCGCTCCGGGCGCTCCCCGAACGGGGCAGCGGGATCTTCGTCAGGACGATCGGGGGCTCCTCGAAATCTCGGACGGACAGCCGAAAGAACTTCCGGTCCTGGGCCAGGACGGTCGGCCGCCCCTCGCGTGAGGACAGCACGACGGCCAGACCGCGGCGCCTGGCGCGGGGGACGAAGATCACGTCGCCAGGCCGGAGGGCGGCCAGGGCGTGGCGGACGGCATCGGTGCGGAAGCGCTCTCGGCCCTTGCGGGCCTCCTCGCGGATCTGCTCGGCCTTCTCCCGCAGCCGCCAGTACTCGGCGAAGTCGCCCAGATCGCAGTGCAACTGCTCGCGATACCCGGCCAGGTCGGCGGTGTCCCGCTCGATCTCACGCTCCAAGGCGACCACCCCTCGGTCCGCCAGGAACTGGGCGAAGGAGGAGTTCAGCAGGCGATGAGCCTGGTCCCTTGTGTAGTTGCGGACCAAGTTCACGGCCATGTTGTACGAGGGCCGGAACGACGACGACAGCTCGTACGTCCGCGTGCTCGCGAGCGAGGCCACCCGCTCGAAGGGCACCTGTCGCTGGAACACCACCACGGCATGCCCGATCTCGTCGATCCCCCTCCGGCCGGCCCGCCCCGTGAGCTGCGTGTACTCCCCCGGCGTGAGGAGCTCGTGCCGTTCCCCGGAGAACTTCCACAGGTCCTCGATGACCACCGTCTTGGCCGGCATGTTGATCCCGAGCGACAGGGTCTCCGTGGCGAACACCACCTTCACCTCTCCCGCCTTGAACAGCTCCTCCACGGTCTCCTTGAACACCGGCAGCATCCCTGCATGGTGGGCTGCGATCCCCGCCGACAGGGCCTCACGGAACTCGTAGAACCCCAGCGTCTCCAGGTCCTCCTCGGCCATCCAGGCCACGCGCATGTCGGCGAACTCCCGGATCCGGTCGGCCTCCTCTCGCGTGGTCAGGCGGATCCCCGCGTCCATCAGCCACTCCACGCTCCGGTCGCAGCCCGCGCGGCTGAAGACGAAGTAGATGGCCGGCAGCATCTCGTTCTGGGCCAGGACCTCCACGACCTCCTCTCGGCGGGGCACGTACACACGCCGATGGCCCTCACGAGGCCGGGGGATGCGTTGGTGCTGTGCCGCGCCCGAGGATCGCCGGTAGTACGTGCGGTACCGGAC
>JBOGVH010000162.1:0-8075 GCA_050695235.1 Actinomycetota bacterium | reverse complement strand
TGCTGGGCCCTGACGTCCACATCCGCGAGCTCCACGTATCGGCGCACCATAACCAGTGTCGTGTGACCCAACAGCTTCTGAAGAGTGAAAACGTCGCCGCCGGCGAGGATGAAGCGTTTCGCCCCCGTGTGTCGGAGCGTGTGTGGTGAGCATCGGACCCCCTCGATTCCGGCTGCCCGGCCGCAATCGGCCATCATCTGTTGAACGGCCCATCTGCTCGTACGTCGGCCGTATCGAGTGATGAAGAACGGGTCGCCGGGCCGCAGATCCTCCACGAGACCTCGGTATCGACGCAGGGCGTGCGCCGTGGCCCTCCCGAACGGAACGTCCCGTTCCTTTCGGCCCTTCCCCATGACCCGGAGCATGCCTTCGTCGAGATCGACGTCCTCAGCATCCAGGCCGACGAGTTCAGAGACTCGGATCAAGGTATCGAGAAGGACGAGCAGGAGGGCCCGATCCCGGATGCCCACCCAGGTCCGGCGATCCGGTGCCGCGAGCATCGCCTGGAGCTGTTCGCCGGAGATGGTCGGCACGATGGTCCTGGGCACACGGGGCAGCTCAAAGCGCGTCGTGATGTCTTCTGGGATGTAGCCCATCCGGTGGCCTTGCCGGCACAGGGTCTTCAGGACCTGCGCGTAGCCGTGGACCGTGTTGGGCGCAAAGCCCTGGCGACGGCGATCCAGCACGAACTGCTCGAGGTCGGTCCAGCGAAGATCCGAAGGGGCTGTAATCCCCTGCGAAGTGCACCAATCCGTGAATCGCCGCGTGCGGTCCGCGTACCACTCCACGGTTCTGCCGCTGAGGTTGCGGGCCTCGCAGTGCGCCAGGAACTCCTCGCGCAGATCCTCCAGCGTCACGGTCTTCCTCGCCATGGGTCGTCCAATGGGTCGGACCATGCCGCTTCCCTCCTCTCCTTCGAGAGGACGGCGGCTGAAGACTTGTCCGGTCTTCCAGCAGGCGGTCAAAAGACTTGTCCGGTGCCGCGCGAAGCGAACACCGAAAGACTTGTGTGGTAGACGCGGTCCCCGAGCTCCGATCGAGCCCCTTCCGCGGCCTTCCTACCCCCGCCTTTCCCGAAGCGGCTGGTCAGAGGCCACTTTCTGCAGCGGAGGCGGACGGGAATCGAACCCGCCTGGGAGCTTTCGCCCCCACACCGGTTTTGAAGACCGGGGGGCCCACCAGGCGCCCTGACGCCTCCAGGCCCGAGGATACGACCGCCGCGCGTCAGGAGTCGAAGTCGCGTTCGTGTCGCAGCCGTCCTCTACCATGGAATGAATGGAAGCGGCGTTCTTCGACCTGGACAAGACCATCATCTCCAAGTCCAGCTCGCTCGCACTGTCCCGCCCGATGTACCGGGCCGGGATGGTCTCGCGAGGCCAGCTCCTGCGGGGGGCCTACGCGCAACTCGTCTACCTGCTGGTGGGGGCGGACGAGAAGAAGATGGAGCGGCTGAAGGACGGCCTCCTGGCGCTCACCAAGGGGTGGGATCGCCAGCAGGTCGAGGAGCTGGTGCAGGACGTGATCATCGACGTGATCGACCCCTTCGTGTACCAGGAGGCGCTCGACCTCATGGCCCTGCACCGGGAGGAACGCCGCCGGATCTACATCGTCTCCTCCTCCCCAGAGGAGGTGGTGCGGCCCCTCGCCCGCCATTTCGGCGCCAACGGGGTCATCGCCACCCGCGCGCGGATCGTGGAGGGCCGGTACACCGGCGAGCTCGAGTTCTACTGCGCCGGCGATGCCAAGGCGCTGGCCATCCGGGACCTCGCCGAACGAGTGGGGATCGACCTCGAGGGCTCGTACGCGTACTCGGACTCCGTATCCGACGTACCGATGCTCGAGGCGGTGGGACATCCGGTTGCGGTGAACCCGGACCGCGACCTTCGCAGGGAGGCCGAGGGCCGGGGGTGGGACATCCGCGAGTTCCGCCGCCCCGTTCGCCTGCGTTCGAGGATCGCGTCGGTTGCCACTCGACCGCGGAACCAGGTGGCCGCGGGGGCCGTGGCCGCCCTGGCCGTGGCCCTGGTGTTCGCGTGGGTGGTGTTCCGGTCCCGGTTCGCCGCGCGCCGCGGTCGCGGCTGACCCCCCGTCCACCCCCGATTCGCGGGCTGAAGCGACCCGGACTAGAATGCTGTCGTCGCCTTCGGGTGACCGTGAAGGGAGCAGAAACCCACGCGCGTCTTGCCGCGGGAGGCATGCTCGGGGTGCGGTGACGGCAGTCGCCGGTTCCCGTGCAAGTGCGGACAGCGCATGCTAGCTGCTCCCTTCGCGCTGTCTCGAGCTGATTCGATGCTCAGCCCTCGGGCGGTGGCCGTCGGTATTCGAAATGCATCCCGTCGGGAAGCACGAACGTCCCGCCCCAGATGAACCCCCACCTCTCGAAGGCGGCGACCAACCGCCGGTCCTGGTGGGGCGTCGCCCCGTACGGGTTCTCCGGGACGTTGAGGTCGAGCGCGATGCCCCAGGTGTGGTGGGAGATGGCCTGCGACGGGTCGCGGTTCGAGTACCGCCGCGCGTAGCAGCCCGAGTAGCTGTGGATGGTGCCCGGCAGTCCGTCGGCGATCAGCTCGCGCATGACCCCTCGGATCTGCGGGAACAGTGCCACGTTGCAGGTGATCCGCCCGAGGATCGGCACCCATTCCGTGGCGATGTGGCTCCGTTCCCACGCCGGGTCGACCAGGAGGTAGCCGGGCCGGCTCGGGTCCGGCTTCGCCGCGAACTCACCGAACAACAGCTTGATCTGGACGGGGGGGAGCACGGCGTCGCCTTGACGGAAGTACGGCGTCTCCCCGGGAGCACGGACCCGAAGGGGCAGCCCGCTCGGCAGGATGGCCCCGATCTCCTTCGTGAGGGACGCGTCCGTGGCGTGGCCCGAGGGTTGGAGTAGCGCGTAGCGATCGGTGGTCACCCCGATCTCCCGCCCCACGGGTCGCGACACCATCAGCTCTTGGGCTCCGACCAGCTCGTCGGGAAGGACCGCGGCGATCTGTACCCGGACGGACCCGAACTGCAGGACCGCGCCGGGACCGAGGTTCCGCAGACGGGCGCTGCTCTCTCCCAGGATCCCCTGCCCGTCGGCGAGGGCCACGATCACACCGCGGTCGGCCGGCGGCAGGAACGGCGCGTACTCGCGGGGATTGACCGCCGCGACCTCGAGCGGGATGCGATAGCCGTCCCGCGGATCGTCGATGACCTCTCCCTGCGGCGTGGTGGACCGGGTCATCCATGCGTTGTCGCTGGCCACTACGACCGTGCGCTGCATCCCTTGGAGCTCGGCCACGCGCTGACGGAACCCCGAGGGCAACCCGCCCGGGGTCCAGGCCAGGAAGGTCCGGGGGGCCTCCGGTGTTGTCACCGGGACCGGGGCCTGGCCCGGGCGCCCGTGGCGGGGGAGCCCGGTCCCCTGGATCGAGAGGGTGAGCACGGCGCCGGCGACGAAGCCAACCAGGCCGGCGGTGGAGCCCGAGGCCATGCGTCCGAATCTCATGGCGCGCTCGGCTCCAGCGAATCCGCCACCGCCAGCAGGTCGGCGAGGGGCAGGCCGCCGGCGTCGAGGGAGAGGTACACGCCCTGCTCCACCCACTCGAGTTGGTTGCGGTCGGGCGTCCATCTGCCGATCACGCCGCGGATCTCGACTTCCGACTGCGCGGCCGACGACGCGGGCGGGAGCTTCGTCGCCACCTCCTCGTGCAGTCGGATCGGTCCGGTTCCCGGATCGGTGTCCTGCTGCTGGAAGTAGACGTTGAGCGCCGTGTCCAGGTGCAAGCGAACGATCTCGGCACTGGCCACCTCGTACCCCGCGGGAAGGGCCCCGGAGGCCGGAAGCATGATCGTGAACGGCATCTCGGCGGCCGCCTGCGGCAACGTCACGCGTTCGGTCACGCCCTCGGGCGACCTGCGCACCGCCCAGGTGTCCGGGATGGGGATCCCGGTCACAGGGAGCGACCCCGCAACGTCCAGGAGCTTGTCGCGCGACAGGTTCGTCTCGACGTACAGGTCCGTGCCGGCGGCGTGGATGGAAAGACGCCGTCCGTGATCCGCCGTGGCCGGCTCGTAGTACGTGACGCTTCCGTTCGCCAGTCTGACCTCCTGGGCCTGGAGGCCCACCGGCCCGTACGGGGTGTTCGACGTCCAGCCTCGGGTCTCGCCGACCTTCAGCCAGGCCAGGCCCTTTGAGTAGGTGATGAGCGTCTGCGGTGGCTCGCCCTTCGAGGTCGAAGTCGAGGGCAGGACCACCTGGTACAGGCTGAGACCCTCGACGTCCTCCGGCTGCACCGGCTCGAAGCCCGTCTCCTTGGAGGCCTGGAAGATCGACACGGGCTTCGCCCCCTGGTCCGTGCTCCCCTTGGTCTGGGGGATGTGGAAGGTCCCGGCGGGCGGACGCTCTCGATCGACCGACAGCGCCACCACCTGGAAGATCGGCTGGCGCGGGGACTCGGAGGGAAGGCCGAACCGAAGCGCCCATTCGTCGCGCTCGCGTCCCTCCGCCGGATACACCGCGTAGCTGAGCGGGAGCCAGCTCCTGGCGTCGAGCCACAGGTCCACCTGGTCGGAGCGGAAGAACGGCCGCCACGAGCCGCCGAGCGACAGGAAGGGGAACAGCGGTTCCGCGCGGTCGAACGGCAGGCGCACTTCGATGGCCGGGCGGCCGAGCAGGCTCCCTCGGCCAACCACCCTGAGCTGGTTGGCGTCGGCCAGGCTGGTGACAGGAAGGATGAGGTCCGTGGGGGCGGGCGTGGTCGAGGAGAACGGCACGCGGTTCTCCACGACGGTTTCACTCGGTGGGCACACGTCGATCGGACACGCCGACGGGCCGACCGAGTACCAGCTCGAGCCGTTCACGATCAGCTCGAGGTGGGTGGGCGTCACATCCCCGCTCGGGTACTGCGTGTGGTCGACAAGGTCGAGGCGAAACCGCTCGGGCGCCTGGAACCAGACGTTCATGGAGAACTCGCGGACCGGAAGGTCGGGGGAGAAGTGGTACTCGGTGACGGCGAACCGGGCCTGGTACTCGGAGACGGTGGTCGCCGCGGCGGCAACGCCCCGCGTGACCTCCGCGGCGTCCACGCTCAGGCCCCCGGGACGCTGCCACGGTCCACCGACGGCCAGGCTCCCGGCCACCAGGCCGACCGCCAAAGCTGCGGCCACGGGGGCCAGCCGGATCCGGCCGGGGAGGAGCGGGCGTCGGCGGCCTCCGGGCAGGAGCCGGAGCGGCGCCGGCGCCTGCTCCTGCCGCTCTCGCTCGATCGAGGCCATGATCGAGTCGACGAGGTCGGGGACCGCTGGGGCCACCTCGAACCGGGCGGCCTCCCGGAGCTTCCACGCGCCGGCTTCGAAGGCTGCGCACGCGGGGCAGCCGGCCACGTGGTGTTCCACCCCGGCCGTCAGTCGAGTCGACAGCCGCTCGCCGTCCATCCGTTCGGAGATGGCCCGGCGGGCCCGCTCACAGTCCACCGGCGTCCTCCTCCACGGCCAGCGCGCTCATCATGGCCTGCCTGGCCCGGTGCATCCGACTCTTCACCGTGCCCACCCGAAGGTGAAGCACGTCCGCGGCCTCCTGGTAGGACATCCCGAACACCTCGATCAGCAGGAACGGCTGGCGATGCTCGTCGCTCACCGCGGAGAGGGCCGTGGCGAGCTCAAGCCGGGCCTCGGGATCCGGCGGACCCACGGGCGGGGGAGGCTCCTTGGCCACGGTGCTCTTGCGGGATCGGAGCGCGTCCATGGCGCAGTTCCGCGCGATCCTGAAGAGCCAGCTGGTGAACTTCGAGTCGCCCCGGAAGGTCCGCAGGAACCGGAACGCCCGCAGGAAGGCCTCCTGGGTCACGTCCTCGGCCATCGCGCGGTCTCGGGTGAAGTGGAAGGCGAAGCGCCACACGTCGGCCTGGTATTGGCGCACCAGCTCCTCGAACGCGCCGAGGTCGCCCTCACGGGCGCGCGCGAGTATGCGAGGGTCCGGGTCCTGCACGTCTGCCCTCTCGGTCCGGCCGGCCAATCAACCTTATCGACCGCGGCAGGCCGGCCTGGGTTCCTGGCGAGCGGGGCCGGACGCGCCCTCGTGCCTGCCGGGTGGCCGGGCGTGCCTAGCGGGCGGCCCGGGACGAAGGGTGCTCAAGGCGCTCGGCCAGGCGTTCGGCCCGGGTGGCGGCGTCCTCGACCCGGCCGGCGGTCACGGCGCCGGTGATGGCCAGGAGCTCGGTCTCCACCCGGAGCCCGATTCGGCCGGTCCCACCGTTCACCAGGGGATCCAGGCGGCCGATGGCCCGCTCGAGACGGGCGAGAGGAGCTCGGCGCCTCCAAAGGCCATGTCGCCCCTGGTCCAGGCCCGCGCCGTCGTCGATCCGAGGCCGCCTGCGGCGCCAGACTTCGAGGTCGATCACCCTTCCCATATCGGGAGAAGCCTAGAACGGGGGTCTGACAAATCCTCGGAAGCTCGTGAAGCCCCACACGGCCTCGGTGTTTGCGCGTTCTTGCGGCTCCCCGGTAGGTTCGGGGATGAGGCAGCGGTCCGCACCCCGGAGGACCTTCAGAGAGGAGGATCCATGAGACGGAGGTACCTGACGCCGCCCTGGCGCTCGCGCTCGCCGCGACGATCGGAGTGGTGGCATTGGCTCCGACTGCCGGCGCCGGGACGACGAGGACGTACATCGTCCTGTACAAGCAGCACGCGGTGGCGAACGACGCCGCCGCGCGCATCCAGAGCGCTGGCGGCACGCTCGTAGCCAGCTACTCGCAGATCGGCGTCGCCATCGCCAGGTCGTCGAACAACGCGTTCGCCGCCACCATGGAGAAGGACCTGAAGATCAAGGGCGTCGCGTCCACCGAGGGCTTCGGCGTACAGCTCCCGGACCAGACCGAACAAGGGTCAGACGCAACGGGCGACGAGGTCGAAACGACCGCGTGGGGAGACAGCCTGTCGAACCGGCAGTGGGACATGACGCAGATCCACGCACCGGAGGCTCAGGCGATCAACCCCGGCAGTCGGACCGTTCTGGTGGGCGACATCGACACGGGCCTGGACTTCACCCACCCCGACATCGCACCGAACTACGACGCGGCCAACAGCGCGGACTGCGAAAGCGGTGTGGCCGAGCCGCTCGCAGTCGGCAACGACGCGTTCGGACACGGCACGCACACCGCCGGGACCATCGCCGCCGCGGCGAACGGGATCGGGATCGTGGGCGTGGCCCCGAACGTGAAGATCGCTGGTATCAAGTCCAGCAACGACGACGGATTCTTCTTCCCCGAGATGGTCGTGTGCTCGTTCATGTGGGCGGGCACGCATGGGGTCGACGTCACCAACAACAGCTACTTCGCCGACCCTTGGCTGTTCAACTGCAAGAACGACCCCGAGCAGCGGGCCATCTGGCAGGCCGAGACCCGGGCCATCAAGTTCGCACAGCAGAAGGGGGTCGTGGTCGTGGCGGCGTCGGGCAACTTCTCCGACGACCTGGCCAATCCCACGCAGGACGTGACCAGCCCTGACTTCCCCGAGGGTACCGCGGTTACCAGAGCAATCTCCAACGCATGCGCCGTTGTTCCGGTGGAGGTTCCCGGCGTCGTGGGCGTGAACGCCAACGGTAACCAGGTGGTGAAGTCGTTCTACTCCAACTACGGCTATGGCGTGACGGACGTCATCGCCCCCGGCGGCGACTCGCTCTTCTTCACGCCTTCCGCGGACGTGCCGAACGGCAGGGTGCTCTCGACGTGGCCGGCGGCGGTTCTCAACACGACGTGCCTTGCCGCGCGCAGGGTCGTCGATGCGAGCGGAGCGACGTATTGCTACCAGCAGGGGACGTCGATGGCATCACCGCACGCGACCGGCGTGGTGGCCCTGATCAGGAGCCAGTTCCCCGGATTGCCGGCGGGCGCCGTGGCAGGGATGCTGGAGGACACGGGGGACCCGCTGGCCTGCCCGACGGCAGAGCAGATGACGAGGTACGCGGACTTCCCATCGGTCAGCAACGGAGCACCGCAGGTGTGCACCGGTGATGTCGACTACAACTCGTTCAACGGGAATGGGCAGGTGAACGCCCTGACCGCTGTGGGCGGGTAGGTCTACATCGTTTCCAGTA
>JBOGVH010000161.1:0-6314 GCA_050695235.1 Actinomycetota bacterium | reverse complement strand
GGCTCGGGCACCACAAGTTTGACCAAGGCGGAGGGATCGAGGTACAGCAGCGCTCCGGCCACCGGCTACCGGTGTTCCTCGCGAAGCTCTCGGAGGGCGTCGGTGCCCCTTGTCGTGATCGGCCCTCTGGGGGGAGCGAGGTCGAGCAGGTCACCTTGTGGCGGCCTCGCCCTCGCCGAGCCCACGAGGCGCTGAAGCGCCGAGGAGGACTCGGACAGGGGAGCGAGAACCGCCACCGCCTGGCCCCGCTCGGTCACCTCGATCCGTTCGCCGGAGGCCACGCGGCGCAGGTACCTCGAGAGGTTCTGGCGAAGCTCCCGGACGCCGACCTTGTTCGATCTCATGTGTACACTCACTGCAGCACTTTTGCCCCAACTTTTGCCCGACTGAGACGATCTCAGATGACTTCACAGAACCTCAGATGACCCGTGAGCAGCGAAGACGATGTCAGGTGACTCGGATCGGCAGAGCTCATAACCCAGAGGACGCGGGTTCAAATCCCGCCCCCGCGACGACACGAGGGGTCGCCGAGAGGCGGGCCCTTGGCCCATCTACCAGCGGAAATGCGTGGGTCGCCGCCGACGCGTCCCCCACATCGCAACCCTGGGTTCTGTTGGTCCATGATGCGGGCTGGACAACATTGGCTCGGCAAGCGAGGCGGAATCTCGATCCACCGGTCGCTGAGCCGCTCATGGAGGGCTTGAGCAAGGACTCGCGCTCCGGGCGGATCGTCAGACCCCGGAAGGCCGTTAGCGTCTCGGGGAGTGGTGGAAATTCGGGGTGGACTTCCGGGGTGGAAGTCCCCGTGACGTAAAGGGCCAATCCCGCGACCCCGATCCAGTTTCTTTACCCCACCGGCTGATGACGACGGGTTGGCCGACGTTCAACGACTCCAGCCGGTCCCGACGCTCGCGTAGGACGCACCCAGGAGCGAGATGCCGCCCAGCCAGAGCGCGTCGAACGTCAGGTCCTGCGCGGACGAAGGTATCGGCATCGCTTCGTCGCCACCAACATGACTCCCCGGCCTGCGGATAGGACCCTCGCGAGCCCAAGCCAACTCATGAGCGCCCGCCGGACGCCCGCTTCCCGGCAGAGTCGATCCAAGCGAGGACTCGCCGTCTGACGGCCTCGGGTCCCGGAAGAAGCTCCGCGCGTGCGGACAGGACCTCGGCCCGGATCAGACCGGCATCGAGGAGGGCCCGGGCGAACCGGTAGTCTTTCTCTCGTCCGGCGACCAGCTTCGAGACCACGAGGTCGTGGGTCTCGAGGCAGACGGCCTTGCTCTCGCCGGCCTCGGGGTCGTCGAACGAGGTAAGACGTTCCTCCCAACCCGTCGGGAGCGTCGCCGTGGAGAGGCTCACACCCTGCCCGTAGATGCCGAACTCGTCGTGGAAGACCGAGAGCTCGCCGATCGCACCGTCGACGAGGTCCGACTTGCGCTCCTCGGGATCGTCGAAGAACGCGATGTCGGCTTCGATCGACAGGGTGGCTTCCCGCGGTAGCGCGTCCTCATCGAATGTTGCGAGGATGGCCTGGCTCCCGATCACGAGGATCCGGGAGTCGTTGGTGACGTCGCACGCGGCGCGAAGGATGTGCGCGAGCTCTGTCCTCCTCACGATCCGCCCCTGCGCCGGGCGGCCCGGAAGGCGGAGAGCACGCGCTGCCGCTCCTGGTCAGTCAGCACACCGGCGAAAGGCGAGTTCTGCCGAAGCTCACGGGCCCGAGGAGCCCTGGATGTGAGCGCCTCTAGGATGCGATCGAGCGGTCCCCTCAGCAGAGCCTCCCACTCGTCGAGCCACCGACGGCTCGCGCCACGTGAGTGGACCACCTTCAGCTCGGCAAGATTCTCCCGAGCCCTCTGAAGGACGCCCGAGGGATCCCCCACCAGCCTGCCGGCCGCCGCGTAGCCGAGCCAGAGACTCCGTTCTTGGTCCAACGTAAGCCGCTGGGTACGGGTCCGCAGCGCCTCGATGTCAGAGCGGCGGATGCGCCGATGCTTTCCAGTCGTGACGAACGGCAGGTCGCCCCGGTCGCACAGGTCGACCACGTGTTGACGCGAGGTGTTGAGGATCTTCGCTGCCTCCCCGGTCGTGAGGAGCTCGTCGCCCTCGGGGCCGATTACGGTGTCCACGGCCTGCACTCTCATGCCAGCTATGGTACCGCCTAAACCCAAGAAACACAATGCCACGCTCACCAGGTGGTGTTTCTTGGCAACTTGGCCTGGGCCCGAGGGATCCCCAGGATCCATGGGCCGAATCGTCCCTGCCGAGCGGTCTTCTCGGCTCGTTCAGGATTCGTGCGCCAGGCCGAGCAGGACCCGGAGGCGAGCCGGCCGCATGGTCATCGTGATGGCGCCCTCGGGAACGAGGCCGCTCCGATCCTCGAAGCTCGCCAGGAGGCGCTCGAGCGTCTCGCGACGCGTTGGGTCGGCGGCGGCCTGGCGTGGGGTCAGGCCGGACAGCGCGGGAACGGGCTCCTCGCACCACCGACGCTCCATCTTGTCGATCCACTTGTCCATCGCCGCTCGCACGGCCGGGTCGTCGGGCGAAGGCGCCTGCGATACCGGGCCGGGAGGAGGTCCCCTTCGGGGGTCGTGCGCGCGTCGATCCTCGGACACGGTCCGAGCACCCTCGATGGCGTCCATCAGCGCCGAACGCGCGCGATCGATCCGAGCCTCGCTCATGGCATCGACGTCCAGTCGGCTGCCCTCCAGACGGAGGGTCGCACGCAGGATCTCGTCCCCATTGTCGAGGGTGTGCGCCTCGACCCACATGTCGGCGTTATCGCGCCGGTAGAGGCGGTCGAGCGCCGTGCGAGCGGCGTCGGGATCGGGCACCTCCAGCGTGAGCGAGCACACCACGAGGGGCTCGCCCTCCCTGGTGGTCAGGACCGGCGGGCGCTCGAGCGCCGCAAGGTGCTCCATGAGCTCGAACGCATCGCGGCCGTCGAGCAGATCCAGCAGATCGGCCTCGGTTCCGGGCGTCACGGTGAACAGGGCTCCGACGAACTGGTGGGTCTCGCCGTCGGGAACGGCCCGCCCGCAGACCAGCATCCCTGATCGGGCCCTCCCGCTGAACGTTCGCTCCCGAACCCGGAGGCGCTCGGCGCTCCGAAGGTCCTGAACCATCAGTCCGACCCCCGGATCGGTCCCCACGACCTCGTAGACGGTTCGATCCACCAGCGACCAGGATGCCGCAAGCAGCGCTTCGTCCTCGGGCAGGAGCGGTCCGCGTTCGGCCAGGAACCGGTCGAACCACCCAAGCTCGTGCAGGGCGACGTCGATCACGAGTGGGTCATCCATCGCCCGCGACAGGTCGTCCTCGTCTGCGTCGTCGCCGGCCCGCGTCGAGGCGAGCTCGAACACGTCGGGGACGGCGCGCCCGCCGCGGCGCTCGAGGTAGGCGGCGGCCTTCCGACACAGCCACCCGACTCGGTCGGGGAGCGGCGGGACCACCGGGCGGCCGAGGTGGCAGACCTTGTACTTCCGGCCCGATCCGCACCAGCACCGCTCGTTGCGCCCGAGCTTGGGCTCTGAGGGCCGGGCGAACGGCTCCACTTCGCGGAGGTCGTCGTTGTCGTCCGGGCCGAGGCCGAGACTTCGCCAGAGCCTCGTCGCCTCCCCGGCGTCGCCGCGGTCCGAGCCGTACCAGGCGAGCCGGTCCACCGCGGGACCCCAGCCCCCATCCGCTTCCACGGCGAAGCGCAGATAGGCCTCAGCTGTAAGCGGATCGCGCCGGCGTTCGCACGCAACCGTCGCCACCATCCGGGCCACAGCGATCTCCGACGGTCGGCGGGCGGCGGCCAGGAGCGCCTCCGCGAACGCCGCCGTCCGGTCGACCGCTCCGGGGTCCTCGTCGAACCCGAGCATCTCGTCGAGCACGGCGTCGAGGACGTCAGGTGCGCGAAGGCCCGAAAGGCAGACGCGAAGGCGGGCCGGGTCGTCGGTCCCCTCGTCGAACGCCTCGAGGATGCGAAGGGAGGCATCCGAGTCGTCCCGGTCCTCGAGCCGATCGACGATCCGGACGACACGCTGGGCGTGCCGCTGGTTGATCCAGATCGCCTCCTCGTGGGCGAGCTCGTCCCCGCGGATCTCCAGGCTGGCCGCCGCGCAGAGCTCCGATAGCGGCGGCCCGGGCACCGAGAACTCGCGGGCGTCGTGAGTCAGCAGCCCGAGCAGGATGTCCTCCGCGCTCACCGGCAGTCCCGGTTCCTCCATCTCGGCGTCGTAGGCAGACCGGACTCGAGCCACCAGCGAGGGATCGATCTCGGGCTCCTCGTGCAGCGCCTCGACGACGAGCACCCCATCGGCGGCCCGAACGGACAGGGGCCATCCGGGCTCGAACCCGCGAAGCCACCCGTCGGGCCCCTGCCAGGCCGGGGTGCGGTCGTCGAGAACGGCGATCTGGAGCTCCTCGCCCGCCGGGGTCTTCAGGGGACCGTCCCAGCGCCACGATCCGACGAGGTCGACGCCGATCTCGAGCCGATCGGCGGCCCGCTCCTCCTCGGTCAGCCGATGGGTGAGCACGATCTCCCGGAGCAACGACTCGGGGTGGACCACCAGGTCGCCGGCCAGGAGGGCCAACGGCCCGTCCGGGTCCATCGCTCGGTCGCTCACGAAGTCCATGAGCGTCTCGAACGGCTCGGTTTCCCTCGGCATGTCGAGCTCGGCCATGACCCGGGACTCGAGCTCCTCGACCGAGACGGGCTGACCGTCGCGAACGATCGATACCATCGCGTCCTCGATCTCCGCGCCCGTTGGGAGGGGGAGACGGCCGAGCGCCGCCACATAGGACTCGAGGTCGAACCTCCGATCCGAGGCGAGCGCAGACTGGATCTCGGCGTTGATCGTCAGGGCGAGGTGGTGAAGGACCCGGCGGCGATCCAGTCCCATCTCGAGCAGCCGCCGGGCCGTCTGCCACACCTCGGGCGGCTCACCGCTCGTGATCTGATCCGCGATCGCCTCGTACATGGCGAGGCCGAATCGTCCGACGGCGTCTTCCCGCCGGAATCCCTGCTCGCGCAGGAGCGCCGAGCGATCGTCGGGGTCGTCGAGGTCAGCCCACGTCGGCACCCGACCGAACAGGAACTCGACCTTGGCGGGATCCACGGCCATCAGGGTACGGAGGCCGGCAAGACGGACAAGAACCGACCGGGGCTGACATCGCCAGAGGATCCCGCCAGCGCGATCCCTGAACCGACTGAAGTCGCGATCGGCGCTGTTCAACTCGAGGCCCACTCGATGGCGAGTGCCGCGAGGTGAGCGTCGGGAACGTGGTTCCCGCTCGCCCGAGCTTGGATCGGGAGCCCGGCCAAGATCGACGGGTGGCGCTCGGTCGGCAGTGGGATCCAAACGTTGGGTCGTTCCAGCCACACGGCCACGACCGACCACGCCATCGATCGTCACTGGTCGCTGCAACGCCCCGGGGGTGCGTCGAGACTCGGAGGACGCCAGGATCGTCGGCCACGGGATGGCCACATGTGGTACCGACGTGGGCGTGGGCGCCCACCACCGACGCGCGGCTGCGAGGCGTTGGAAGCCTCGGTGGTGAGCCCAGAGCAAGAGGTTGGCGTCGAGGATCGGCGCCGACGCCGACTCTGCTATCGAGCGTGTCGAGCGCCTGGGCCACGTCGGGTCACATCCAGGAGGGGCGCCCCGGTGTTCACTTACCCTTGTAGATCTGGCTGGACGATGTGTGAACCGCCTCCCTATCCTTCGGGCGCTGCAGAATCACGCAGGCGCGTAGGACTCGGCGTCGACACGATCAGCCTCTGATCTGGCGGCGGCGTGTCGAGCGTCGGTCGGGCGGTCCGTCGAGCGGTCACCCGGGCAGTCACGTTCCGACTGGCCGGGCGAGATCAAATCGGCGGGCCGAGAACTCCGAAATGCCACCCCGAGTGGAGGGTCCGGCCTTGGCCGCCCGGGAAGTAGGACGAACAGCCGTAGTGGCGGTCCATCGAGTGATCCCGCGAGCAGTCACCCGAGCGATGAACGACACACTCGACGCGAGTGGGCAGGGCAGCGTCAGGCAGCTCTCCTCGCGATATCGTTCACGACACAAGGTCTCCCTGCCTGACGGCAGGAGGCACACTCTCGTATCCGGGTCAACGTACGACCCGGGTGGATCGGAGCCCGTCATCCGGCTGCTCTGACCCTCGACTCAGGATCCTGACGTGTCGGATTGGAACTTCGAGGCCAGCTCCGTGCGCGAGCGAACGCCCAGCTTGCGGTAGATCCGCTTGAGGTTGGCCTCCACCGTGTGGATGCTGACGAACAGCGCATCGGCCACCTCCCGGTTGGTGCTGCCCGCGGCCAC
>JBOGVH010000160.1:0-3947 GCA_050695235.1 Actinomycetota bacterium | reverse complement strand
GAGCCGAGATCAGAGCCGAGGGCCGGCTCGTGGTCGGTCAGGTAGGCGAGCGAGCGCCCCTGCTCCTGGATCCGATAGCCGACGGTCGGCCCCGCATGGATGATGGGCTGCGACAGGATGGTCGCCGACCCGATCGCCCACTCGCCCTGCGGCGCATCGTGGAACGTGACGCTGGAGGGCATGTCCCTCAAGTGCACGGGGAAGAGCGGCGGCGACAGGACGGTCGCGATCCGTTCGCTGAGCGACTGGACGGGCGAGGTCGGCCCCCAGATATGCAGGTCGGTCCCCGGGTCCCAGAGCGGCGTGAAGAACCCTAGTCCCTCCAGGTGATCGAGGTGAAGGTGCGTGAGCAGGATGTCGATCCGCGCGGGACGGCGCCCGTCGAGCGAGAGTCCGAGCCCCCGGATGCCGGTCCCAGCGTCAAGGATCACAAGGCTGCCGTCGGACAGTGCGACCTCGATGCACGCGGTGTTGCCGCCGTAGCGGACGGTCTCGGGGCCGGGCGTGGCCAGGGAGCCGCGAGACCCCCAGATCCTGGCCCGCATTCAGCCCTCCTCGTGCTTCCCCCAGAAGACGGCGATCGCGCCCACGAACTCGTCGGCCCTCGCGTAGAGCGGGAACGCAGTGGATTCGACCACGCGCTCGATACCGTCTGCGTTTCGGATGCGGAGGGTTCGGTGCGCAGGCGTCCGCTCCGTCAGCACGATGCCGAGGGACGTTTCGGCCAGAGCTACCGGCTTCCCCTCCACGTCCCGTGGATCGAACGCTGGCCCCCAGTCCTCGAAGGCCACCGGCTCGGCCTCCGTGAACGGGCGCCCCAGGATCGCTCCTGCCGCCTCGTTGTAGAAGATGACCGCGCCCTGTTCGTCAACGATCAGCATTGGCGTCGCCAGCATGGATGCGAGGTCGCGCGCCAGGATCAGCACGATGCTTCGCTGCTGAGTGGCCTCGGTCACCACGGAAGCCTAGCAACGATAGACTCTCTGCGCGCGTCTCATTCTCGAGCGATCCATGCCCACCACCTCCGACACGAAGATGCGCGTGGCCCGCGCCATTCTGGCTGCCGGCTTGGTCCTGGCCGCGGTGGGCGGGATCCGGGCGGCGGCGATGGACTCGGGTGCGAGGCCGAGCGTCCTCGCCTACCGGGGCCTGGGGACCTGGGTGGACATCTACGACGCGGCGCTGTGGAACGACCCTCGGCGGCGGTCCAGGCGATGCAGGCCGATGGGATCCGGA
This sequence comes from Actinomycetota bacterium, assembly GCA_050695235.1. Classification (GTDB taxonomy): domain Bacteria; phylum Actinomycetota; class UBA4738; order UBA4738; family HRBIN12; genus AC-69. Next base: position 2,711 of record JBOGVH010000160.1, on the reverse strand, counting down.
CGATCTATCTCCAGAGCTCGAACTTCTCCCACGCCGACATCGAGTTCCCCACTCGGTTCGGGGAGTTCATCGACGCAGCGCATGGGGCCGGCATGCGCGTGGTCGCCTGGTACCTCCCCTCCCTCGCGCACCTCAAAGTGGATTTCCGAAAGTCCATGGCCGCGATCGACTACCGCTCCACCTCGGGGAGCGGGGTGGATTCGTTCGCTCTGGACATCGAATCCAGGGTGGTGACCGACCCGACCATCCGAACGGCCAGGCTCTTGACCCTGTCGCAACGGATCCGCGACGCCGTCGGCCCGGGCTATCCGCTCGGGGCGATTACCCCCAATGCGGTGAGCCTGGCCAAGCCGACGAGCTTCTGGCCCGACTTCCCGTACGCGTCGCTGACGCAGTACTACGACGTGTTCCTGCCCATGTGCTACTCGGGCGCCGTCGCGGCGGGAGGTCAGGCCGTCCACGACTACGCGGCGAACTGTGCCCGCCTGGTTCGGGCGGGGACCGGCAATCCGACGGTGAGGATCCACCAGATCGGCGGGGTTGCGGACAACCACGACGCGGCGGAGATCGAGGGGTTCGTGCACGCCGTCAGGGAGTACGGCCTGATGGGCGGGAGCCTGTACGACTTCATGACCACGGAGGATCCCGCGGCCTGGGACCTGCTCAGGACGATCCCGGTGAACCCACGCGAGTCGCTCCCCCTCCCGATGCCGATCGGCTCGCCGAACGCAGTGGGCAACATCCCGCGCGGCGATCGGACCCATCCGAAAGAGGTCTTCTACCTCGCCCCGAGCGGACCAGGGGCCTTCAACCTGACGTACCAGGGGTTCGACCTGGGATCCGGGGAGGTCACGCTGTCGGTCAACTGGCAGCCGGTCAAGACCATCGGCAAAGCGACCGCGGGTACGTGGACGCGGACCCGGACGATCTCCATCGCGGACGAGTTCCTCCTGGACGACGGGCCGAACCTCATCGGCTTCACGGCCGCCGGCGACTACCCGAACTGGAGCACGTGGGGCGTCCGGGAAGTCACCCTGTCGCCGTCGGCGGCGTAAGCCTCAAAGGAGCGCAGCGCAGTAGGGGTAGGGCACGAGGGTCGTCGGCCCGTTCGCGGAAACGACGATCTGATCTCCGAGTTTGACCCCATCGCTACGCCCCCCTTCGCGGGCGTAGACCTCGACGACCAAACCATGCCTTCCTCCAGGACCTGTCCGGGTTCGGTTGTGGATCTCCCGGGTAGGCCACGCTCGGACTCTCCTCCTCGAGGCCGATCCCGTGGATCATGCATTCGTACCGTTGCGGCAGGTATCGGTCGGGAAGACGTGGCCTCTCGCTCGGTGCTCGAACAGGATGGGGACGCCTTCGGCCGGGACGAGCGCGCATCTGACGAACGTGGTGTTGCTCCACACGGGCATGGCCGACGCTCCGGTCGCGTACCTGATGTTCGGTTCGTTGAACAGCAGGCACGCCTCGACGTCGTGGCGACGCATCGCACCCTGGAGGCGAGCCAGCCGTCCCCCGAGCAGGCGCTCGATATCCAAGACATTCGGCCGGTCAGCGTCCATACCTGGGGCCCTCACAACTCGGAGTGGGCGCTGAAGGGTTCGAACCTTCGACCTCTGCCTTGTAAGGGCAGCGCTCTACCGCTGAGCTAAGCGCCCGACAGCCAGGCTGGCTCCACCGACTCGCCGCGGACGTGGCCGCAGGCCCGGCACACGACCTGGCCGAGCATCACCGAAAGCCTGCTGGCACCGCAGACCTCGCATCGGTCCAGCTGAACGGCCCAGTCCGGCCGGTCCTCCTGACAGCTCGGACACACCAGGACCTGCTCTCCAGCCACGGCGGCCCGAACCCACTGTCGCCCCCGCTTGTCGGGATCGAACGTCAGACGCCCGCACAGGAAGCACCTGGGCCGGGACGGATCCTTCGCCGCGTCCCTCGGGTCGGTCGAGCTCACGGTCCACAAGGATAGCCAGCGGGAGGTGGTCCGGCCTGGGCCTCCATAGGATGTGTGCAAAGCCGACGAACGTGGGGAGGTGCGTCGTGGAGGCAAACGGACACGGCACGGTACGGGTGGTGAAGGCCATCGAGGCGGCGGGCGACGTGACGCTGGATCGGGCCCTGGTCGGGATGGTGAGTGGGCGCGACGTCCACCTCACCATGGCGGGAGCAGGGCCGGTCATCGCGTCCGGGCAGGTGACCATCAACCAGGGCGGGTGCGGTCCTCTGATGACCGGAGGCGACGTGTCGATCCATCGGGGCGGTTCCGGACCCGTCATCACCAAGGGCGACGTGTCCATCGAGCAGGGCGGCTGTCAGAGCGTGATCGCCGCGGGCGGCGCGACGCTCGGCCGCCAGTCCTTCGTGGGGATGGTCCTGTCGCCTCGGATCGAGGTGCAAGACGGTGCAAAGGTGCTCATGACCGTCCCACAGGCCGCCGCGTTCGGCGCGGCCGTGGGCGCCGTGTTCGCCCTCCTGTCCAGGGCTCGGAGGCGCTGAGGAGCGCGGGGCTCATCGGCCGATCGGGGCCGGCATCACAGGCCGGCTTCCTCGGGGACGGGCTCGGCAGGCAGGGAGGCGCGCCGTCCCCGATGCCTCGCTTGCTCCGGTCGCGCCTTCCACGTCGCGACGGCCGCCGCCCCAACGCCGAACGCGGCGGCCAGGACGTCCGTCACGGCGCTCAAGACCGGGATGAGCCCGATGTCCCGAAG
>JBOGVH010000159.1:0-2270 GCA_050695235.1 Actinomycetota bacterium | reverse complement strand
GTCCCGTGCCGTCCGGCTGGAAGAGGCCGTCGGGATGCCGCTGCCACAGGCGTACCGGCGGATCCAGGCGTTCCCCGGCGTGGGGCCGTGGAGCGCAGCCAGGGTGGCCATGATGGCGCTCGGTGACGCCGACGCGGTTCCGCTCGGCGACTACCATTTCCCCCACATGGTGGCGTGGGCCTTCATCGGCCGGCCCCGGGGGACCGACGAGCAGATGCTCGAGCTCCTGGAGCCCTTCGCGGGTCATCGGGGGCGGGTACTTCGGCTGTTGCTCGCGGCCGGCGTGAGCGCGCCGCGGTACGGACCGCGCATGTCGCTTCGCTCGATCGAACGCATCTGAGCGCGAATCGGAGCAAGCGGCCAGGCTGCGACCCAGGAGCCGGTACCATCCGGGCGTGAGCCTGCTGGAAGCCGCCGGCCTGTCCGTGGAGGCTGGGGGCACGACGATCCTCGAGGACCTGTCCTTCTCACTCCGGGCGGGGGACAAGGTCGGCGTGGTCGGGAGGAACGGAGCCGGCAAGACCAGCCTGCTCCGGGTCCTGGCCGGGGAGGCCCAAGCCGTTCGAGGGACCGTGACCCGACGAGGGGCCCTGGGCTACCTGCGCCAGGACCCCCGCCAGCATCGCGCCTACCAGGACCATACGGCCCTCGTCCACGTGCTGGAAGCGCGAGGGCTCCAGGCGATGGCCGAGAAGTTGGACAAGCTCCGACTGACCCTCGAGGTCCGGCCCACCGAGACCGCCGTGGGCAGGTTCGCCCGGCTGGAGGAGCGGTACCGCGCGGCCGGCGGCTACTCGGGCGAGGCCGAGGCCCGCCGGATCGTCGGTGGGCTCGGACTGTCCCAGGACCGCCTGGCCCTCCCCGTCCGGGCCCTGTCCGGAGGGGAGCGGCGGCGACTGGAGCTCGCGCGGATCCTGTTCGCCGGCTCGGACGTCCTGCTCCTGGACGAGCCCACCAACCACCTCGACAGCGACGCGAAGGTTTGGTTGATGAGCTTCCTTGCCGGTTACTCGGGCGCGGTGATGGTGGTGAGCCATGACATCAAGCTGCTGGACGCCGCCATCAGCCGGGTCCTGCACCTGGACCGCGACGGGGTCGTGATCTATGGGGGGACCTACTCCGAGTATCGGGAAGCGAGGCGGCTCGACGAGCTACGTCTCACAGCCCTCGCCGACCGACAGCATGCGGAGATCAAGCGACTGAAGACGCTGGCCGACTCCATGCGGGGCCAGACCGAGAAGCGGGCCCGGAAGGCCAAGACCCTCGACACAAGGGTGCGTCACCTGTCGGCCCGGGCCGTGGCGGCGCCGGCGAAGGAGCGGCGCGTCCGCTACCGGTTCCCCGAGCCGCCGCACTGCGGCCGGCTGGTCCTCGAGGCCTCGGGGATGACAAAGGGCTACGGCGGTCCTTCGGTGTTCGAACAGGTCAGCTTCGACCTGTCGCGTGGCGAGCGGCTCCTGGTCATGGGCCTGAACGGCGCGGGCAAGACCTCGCTCCTTCGGATCGTGGCCGGCGTATCCGAGCTCGACGCCGGGGGCGTGCGCCTGGGGACGGGGGTCTCGCTCGGCTACTACGCGCAGGAGCACGAGGGCATCCGCGACGGGGAGAACGTCCTCGCCCACGTCCGATCCGAGTCCACCGACGCCTCGGACCAGGACCTCCGCGGGTTGCTCGGCATGTTCGGGCTGACCGGCGAGATCGCGTTCCGCGAGGCCGGCACGTTGTCGGGCGGCGAGAAGACCAAGCTCGCGCTGGCCCAGCTGGTCGCGGGGCGTCGCAACCTGATCCTGCTCGATGAGCCGACGAACAACCTCGATCCTCCCTCACGGACGGCGATCGGAAGTGCGCTCGCGGCGTGGCGGGGGGCCATGATGCTGGTCAGCCACGACGTCGAGTTCGTTCAAACCCTTGCACCGCAACGTGTGCTGATGATGCCCGAGGGGACGCTCGACTACTGGAGCGATGATCTGCTCGAGCTCGTGGCGCTGGCCTGACCGAAGCCGATATGCTCGGTGCCCTTCGATCCCCGATGGAGCGGCGCACGTGAGCGAAACGCATCCCGACGGCCCGGCCGACGCGGTCTTCAGAGGAGGCGCCGTGTACACGGTCGACCCCGCACGCACCTGGGCACAGGCCGTCGCGGTGAAGGGTGGACGGATCGTCTCGGTGGGGACCCACGAGTCGGTCGCCGACCTCGTCGGGCCGAAAACGGAGGTCCACGATCTGCGCGGCAGGATGCTGCTCCCGGGGTTCCAGGACGCCCACGTCCA
>JBOGVH010000158.1:0-6311 GCA_050695235.1 Actinomycetota bacterium | reverse complement strand
GCGGGGCATTCTTCAAGGACGCGGATCCCCTGATCATCGAGGACCTCCGGGGTCGCGGGCTCCTCGTTCGGGCCGAGACGATCGAGCACACCTACCCGCTGTGCTGGCGGTGCGGCACGCCGCTCATCCACATGGCCCGAAGCTCCTGGTACATCCGTACCACGGCCGTGAAGGACCGGCTCCTCGAGGTGAACGAGTCGGTGAACTGGTACCCGGAGCACATCAAGCACGGCCGGTACGGCGACTGGCTGGAGAACAACGTGGACTGGGCGCTGTCCCGGGAACGGTACTGGGGCACGCCCCTCCCCATCTGGCGCTGTTCGAACCGCCACGACACGGCGATCTCGTCGTTGACCGAGCTGTCGGGATTGGCCGGTCGAGACGTGACGGGCATCGACCCCCACCGCCCCTCGATCGACGAGGTCACCGTGCGCTGCGCCGATTGCGGTGAGGAGGCCCGCCGGGTCCCCGAGGTCATCGACACCTGGTACGACTCCGGGGCCATGCCCTTCGCCCAGTGGGGGTACCATCCCGAGCTCCGCCGGGGCCAGGAGACGTTCGAGCGGAGGTTCCCCGCCGATTTCATCTCCGAGGCCATCGACCAGACGCGGGGGTGGTTCTACACGCTGATGGCCGAGGGCGTGCTCCACTTCGACTCCATCTGCTACCGGAACGTCGTCTGTCTGGGGCTCATCGTCGACGCCGAGGGCAGGAAGATGTCGAAGAGCCTGGGCAACGTCATCGAGCCCATGGACGTGATGGACCGTGTGGGGGCCGACGCGCTCCGGTGGTATCTGCTGACCGGTGGATCACCGTGGGCGGACCGACGGGTCAGCGTCGAGATCCTGAACGACGTGGTGCGGCAGTTCCTGCTGACGCTCTGGAACGTGTACGCGTTCCACGTGACCTACGCCAACGCGAGCGGCTTCGAGCCCGAGAACGTGGCCATCGCGCCGGAGGACCGGCCGCCCCTCGACCGGTGGATCCTGTCGCAGCTCTCGCAGGTCGCGGATGAGGTGCGCGATGGACTCGACGGCTACGACGCCACGGGCGCCGGGCGCCGCATCGCCCGGTTCGTCGACGACCTGTCGAACTGGTACGTCCGCCTGGCCCGCCGGCGCTTCTGGGATCCGGGAGGCGCGGGGGGAGCGGACACCGACGCCGCCTTCGTCACGCTTCAGGAGAGCCTGGTCGCGGTGGCTCGGCTGCTCGCCCCGTTCACCCCGTTCGTCTCCGAGGAGATCTGGCGGAACCTGGCCGCCGGTCGAGGAGGCCTCCCGGAGTCGGTTCACCTGTCCGACTACCCCGAGGCAGAGGACTCGATGGTCGATCGAGCCCTCGACGAGGTCATGCAGGCGGCCCGGCAGATCGTGGAGCTCGGTCGGCGGATCCGCAGCGAATCGAAGGTGAAGGTGCGCCAACCACTCCTCGAGGCCGTCGTGCACTACCCGGGTGATCACGACGCCCTTCGGCCGCTGCTGCCGCTCGTGGCCCAGGAGCTGAACGTGAAGGGCGTGGTCTTCGCCGAGTCGGCCGAACAGCTCGGCCGGTGGCGGGCGAAACCGAACTTCCGGACCTTGGGGCCGAGGCTCGGGCCTCGGGTGAAGGAAGTGGCGGCCGCCCTGGCCGCCGACGACGGTTCGCTCGCGGCGAGCCTGGCCCGCGGCGAGCGCGTGACCGTCGGCACCTCCTCAGGTGAGGTCTCGTTGGGACCCGACGACGTGGACCTGACCCAAGAGACGGCGGGGGGATGGGGGATGGCGGCCGAGGGCGGGCTGACCGTGGCCATCGAGCTCGAGCCGACCGAGGAGCTGCGGCTGGAGGGGCTCGCCCGCGAGCTGGTTCGGTTGGTGCAGGACGCCCGGAAAGCAGCCGCACTGGACATCACCGATCGCATCGAGCTCGGCATCCAGACGACCGGTGACCTCGCTCGCGCGGTGGCCGCGCATCGCGACGAGATCGCCGGTGAGACCTTGGCCATCAGCCTCATCGATGAGGCGGCGGACGGAGCCGAAGCCAGTCGGGAAGGCTCGATCGATGGCCGGGCCGTGACCATCAGCCTTCGGAAGGCATGAGGCGAGCTCAGACGATCCGTCCGGGATCGCGTCCCGACCCGAGTCAGTCCTCGCCCCAGAACAGTTCGCGGACGGAGCGATGCCGGCCCGGAGCCGAATCGCCCCCGGCATCCTCGGCCCGCGGCTGGACCGGCGCGGCCATGGGTTTGGCCCGGGCCGGTTCGATCCTGACCCGGGGAACCTCGTCCACGTCCTCCCCGGCCGCCGATGGGGTCGCGGCCTGCTCCTTGGCCGACCGCACCATCCGCCGCACGGAGTCCGCGTGCTGCTGCACCAGCTGCCCCAGGCTCTGGAGGAACTCGCGCTCGCGGTTGAGGTAGGGGGCGATGACCCCTCGGGGGTCGGCGGGACCGGCCCCGGCCGCGGCCAGGATGGCCGCCGCCCGCTCCTCGGCCTCCGCGACGGTGGAGGCGGCATCCGCGCGGGCCCGCTCGAGGATCCCCTCGGCCTCCCGGGAGGCCCACGTCACGTCCGCCCCCCCCTGCGACTCGACGCTGGAGTCCGCGCGGTCCTGCAGGCGGCGGTTCTCCTCGGTGAAGGCGGCCAGCTCCTCGGTGACGAGATCCAGGAACTCGTCGACGTCACGCTCGTTGTAACCCCGGAAGGCCAGTCGGAACTCCTTCTGCTGGACGTCGATCGGCGTCAGCCGGGGCCGCGTCGCCGGGGTCGTGAACCCGGCCTCCTGCGTATCCCGCTTCTTCTTCCTCATGCCTTCTCCCAGGGCTAGCAGAACACGGACCGAAGGACGAAGAGGATAACGAACGCGATCAGCGGGGAGAGGTCCAGTCCCACGCCGCCCGCCCGGATCGGCGGCAGGAGGGCCCGCAGCGGCCGGAGGACGGGATCGGTCACGTTGTCGATCAGATCGAGGATCGTTCGCAGCGGCCCCGAATACGGCGGGCGCCATCCGAGGGACATCGCCCACGACAGGATGATCCGAGTCAGGAGGATGATCCAGTAGACGGACAGCAGGACGCACAGCACCTGGGCGAATGCGCTCTGGGCGCAGATCATGATGCGGGGTGCGCCCTCGGAGGCGTCCTAGAACTGGTTGTAGAAGTCACCGCCGGCGATCCGTTCCCGATCCTCCGCGGAGACCTCGATGTTCGCCGGCGTGAGGAGGTAGACGCGGTTGGCGACCATCTCGATCTTCCCATCGAGGCCGTAGACGAGGCCGGAGGCGAAATCGACGAGGCGCCGGGCGATCGTGTCGTCGGTGCTCTGCAGGTTCATGATCACCGGGACCCCGTCCTTGTACCGGTTGGCGATGTCACGGGCCTCGTTGAACCGGCGAGGCTCGGACTTGTGGATCGATGATGCGGTCGAGCGACGGGAGGGGATCGTCCGCACCAGACCGATCTCGTCCTGCTCGACATGGACGTCACGGACGGCGTGAGGCCGCTGGAGGCGGCGAACCGGCGCCGCTTCGGCTTGGGCGGCAACGTCATCGAGTTGCTCGAACTCATCCTCCTCGACGAGGCCGAGGTACGTGAGCGTCTTCTTCCACACGCCTGGCATGTCTCCTCCTACGTACCTGCGGGAGGCCGTTCGCCGAACAGGGCCGTCCCGACCCGGACCATCGTAGCGCCTTCCTCCACAGCAACCTCGTAGTCCATCGACATTCCCATCGAGAGCTCCTCGGCCTTCGGATGCGTGGCCTTCACCTCCGCCAGCAGCTCGCGCAGGCGGATGAACCAGGGTCGCGTTTCCTCGGGCACCTGCGGCATGGGTGGCAGGGTCATGAGGCCACGCAGCTCGAGGCCGTCCATGGCCGAGACCTCGTCGGCGAAGCCCATGCACCTCTGCGGAGCCACCCCGGTCCGCTCGCCGGTGAAGTCCACCTCGATGAGCGCCGGGATTCGGCGGCCGCGCTGCGCGGCGCGCCGGGACAGGCGCCCGACGGCGTTGCCCGGCGTCAGCGTTTGCACCACATCGGCCAGGTCGGCCACCCGATGCGCCGTGTGGCTCTGCAGGGTCCCGATGAAATGCCACCGTGGACCCTCCACCGCCTCGCGCTTGGCCTCCAGCTCTCGCACGTAGTTCTCTCCGAAGTCCTCAACCCCGTCCTCATGGGCCCAACGCACGACCTCTGCCGGCACCGCCTTGCTCGCGGCGACCAGGCGAACCTCGCCCGGGTCCCGGCCGGAGCGCTCGCATGCCCTGGCGATGCCGGCCCGGACTCGGGCCAGGTTGGCCAGCACGGCCTCGCGGGAGTCTAGCACCATGAGTGAACAGAAGTTGACAACAGTTGAAGGTCGTTGACCCGTTTCACAGGGCTGGGGGACACGGCGCCGACGAAGACCAGCGCGTGGGGGCCGCCCTCGAGGGCTCGTCGTCCGAACCGGCTCACTGGGAGATGTTCGCAGGTCGACTCCTGATCCGGCCGCGGGAGGTGAGGGGCGGGGGGCGTGCCCAGAGGCGGGGGAAGGGCGCCTCTCGAACCATCGTGCCTCCCCGCCCCACGACCGTTGGCCGCAGGACGAAGGTCCTGCCTTCAGCTCTTCAGGAAATCCGGGATGTCCAGGTCCTCTTCCGCGTCGAACGGCACCCGCTCGGGCACCGGCTTGAAGATCTCGTCCTCCTCGTCGATGAGGATCGAGGGCACGGGTCCCGGTTCCTGCTCCTCGTCGAGCGCGTCGGGGACCAACACCGGCTCCTCCAGGATCCGGGACAAACGCCCTTCCCGCCCGGCCCGCTCGACCAGCTTGTCGAAGCCCGCCGCGATGACGGTGACCCGCACCTCCTCCCCGAGTGCATCGTCCACGACCGCTCCGAAGATGATGTTCGCGTCGGGGTGCGCCACTCGTGTGATCGCGTCGGCCGCCTTGTTGACCTCGTGCAGCTTGAGGTCGGTCGGACCGGCGATCGACAGCAGGACGCCGCGCGCGCCTTCGATGGATGACTCGAGGAGCGGCGAGGAGACGGCGGCCTTCGCGGCATCCTCCGCCCGATCCTCGCCCGATCCGTGGCCGATGCCCATCAACGCCGAGCCGGCCCCGAGCATCACGGCCTTCACGTCGGCGAAGTCCAGGTTGATGAGGCCGGGAGTCGTGATGAGCGAGGTGATGCCCTCGACGCCCTGATACAGCACTTGGTCCGCCATGCGGAAGGCATCGACGATCGGCGTGTGCGGATCGGAGACCTGCAGCAGCCGGTCGTTGGGAACGACGATGAGGGTATCGACGGCCTTCTTCAGCTCCGAGATCCCCAGGTCGGCTTGGGTGGCGCGCTTTCGCCCCTCGAACCCGAACGGTCTCGTGACGACGCCGATCGTGAGGGCTCCGGCCTTGCGGGCCAGCTCCGCCACGACGGGCGAGCCGCCGGTCCCCGTGCCGCCTCCTTCACCGGCGGTGATGAAGATCATGTCGGAGCCCTTCAGGAGCTCCTCCATCTCCTCGCGGTGCTCCTCGGCGGCTCGCCGCCCGACCTCGGGGTCCGACCCCGCCCCCAGGCCTCTCGTGGTCTCCCGGCCGATGTCCAGCTTGACCTCGGCGTCGGACATCAGCAGCGTCTGGGCGTCCGTGTTCACGGCCACGAACTCCACCCCTCGGAGCCCAGCCTCGACCATGCGATTGACCGCGTTCACCCCCCCGCCGCCGATACCAACCACCTTGATCACGGCGAGGTAGTTCTGAGGAGTCTCCATCCTCGACCTCCGCTCCCCCGGGTGCTTCCGCCCCCGGTCTACCTGGGGAAACGCCGCTTCGAACCCCCTCGGATGTGAACCTCTAGTTGAGCGTTATTGGTATATCTACTTTACGTTCGAGGGGTCACGCTACTATCAAACCCCAGGTCCGTCAAGGGATATGCCCTGGTCACTGCCCGTATCCCTGTCGAGCCAGGCGGGTGGCTCCAGGCTCAGGCGAACGTGGCCGTCGGGGAGTCGGAGGCGATGACGTTCACCCTCGCCACTGAGGCTCGCTGCGAGGTGGCCCACCGGAGGATCCGCCGGGCCGCCGCGGCCTTGGCCTCGATCCCGATCGGTTCTCCGAACTCCACCCGGGTCCCGCCATCGAGCTCGACGGTGAGGGTGCCGGCCCAGACCACCGCCCTGACGACCGCCGGCAGTCTGCCTCCATCCAGCCCGGCGATGGCCCTGGCGGCGGCGGCTCGAGCCTGCGCATTCCCCCATTGGGCGCTCGAGCCGGCCACGACCACGATCTCGGGGAGGGCCGGATCGGACTCCACCGTGCTGAGCTCAACGCCGTCGGTGGCGACAACCGTGAAGCCCCGTTC
>JBOGVH010000157.1:0-2141 GCA_050695235.1 Actinomycetota bacterium | reverse complement strand
GACCTCCGGCGGGAACCTGTAGCCGGCGAACGCCGAACGCATGGCTGGGCAGGGGTGAGGGTATCGGTGCGATCTCATCGCGCGAGTCTGTCTGACGGAAGCCGGGGACGACCAATGCAACAGTCCTCTCGGATCCGCTGTCGTGCAGCCGCTGGTACCGGGGGCGCAGGTAGGGGGCGAGGCCGAAGGCGCGGACCTCCTTCGTCGGGAGCCGGCGGTCAAAGACGACCGCGGCGCTCCGTCCGCGCGATAGCTCCCCGCCGTGACCATGGACGAGTACCTGGTGAGCCGGATGGTGGGCACGACGATGGTCCTCCTCATCGGGGGAGGCCTGCACATCTTGAACGAGATGGACGGGATGGCCGACGATGCCGACGTGGCCTTCGTCCTGAGCACGAATCGGGCGGACGCCTTGGAGCTGGCGCTCGCGGCGCGCCCCGGACGGGTCGACCTCGCTGTGCAGATCCCCCTCCCAGACGAAGAGGCCAGACGAGGGCTGCTCGAGCTGTACGGTCGGGGCCTCGAGTTCCGACTGACGACCGTCGACTAATGGGGCGCACATCGGGAGTGGCGGCCGCGTTCATCAAAGAGCTCGCACGCAAGGCGGCGCTCCTCGCCGTGAGCAGGTCGGCCGGAGACGAGCGGATCCGGATCAACCATGAGGATCTCTCCGAATCCCTCGACGATCTGCTCGCCGAACGGAGCGCCCTCACGCGCGTCCTCCTGGCGGCGCGCAGGACGAGCCGCGAGTCGTTGGTCCCAGGGACTGGCTGTTGGCCGAGTAACGGCGATGCGATTCATCATCCTGGTCAAGGCCACGAGGAGCTCGGTCCTCGCTCTCCGTGATCTCGCAGGGTGAGCCCCCGCGAGATCCCATCGCGACGTCTGGCGACGCATAGCCATAGCGATCCACGTCTTTCCGTGGCACGCTGGTCTTGAACGATGCGTGGGGATTCGCGACGGCTCCTCATCCTCCTGACCGCGGCGGGGCTTTCGGTCGCCGGGTACCTGGTGGTGATGGTTCACCTGATGCGCCTGACGCCCCCCATACCGGCACCGCGCAGCTCTCCTCGCTCTACCGTGACCGTCTCTCCGACCAAGCCCACGTGCCCCACCGCATTGCTTCCGGACGCGGCACGGCTCGGGGATGTGGCGTGGATCCAAGCCGGCTCGCTCAACGTGATCGACCTCGGGACGTGCCGACAGAGGAACCTGGTCGGCACCGGAGCCCTGCCACCGGTTCGGTTCAGCCCCGACGGCAGGTGGGTGGCCTTCGGAGGCGGAGAGGTGGTGCCTGCGGCGGGAGGGGAGGTGCGGCAACCCTTCGGATCTTTGGTCGAGACCTGGGTGTGGTCACCGACCGCCGCCGTCCTGGCCGGAGTGACCGAGACGGGCGGGGTGCTGGTGGCCGGTCCGGAACGCGCGCCGACCACGTTGCTCCCGGCGGGCTCGGGGGTCGGCCACTTGGCCTTCTCGCCCGACGGGCGACTCCTCGCCGTCGACCGGGCGGGGCACGGGATCCAGGTGCTCGACGTGGTCACCGGCCGCGTCCGCACGGTCTTGCCCCAGCCGGCTGCCACGCGGGTCCCGGAGGTGGCCGGGTGGTCGAACGACGGGCAATGGATCTTGTTTTGGCGGGGACCGGCCCGGGAGCAAGGCGGCCCGCTCGACGCCGTCCCCTCCTCGGGGGGTCTCTGGGTGAACGTGTTCGACCCGGTGCTCGCCTATCGGGACTTCCTGTCACCATGCGGCTCTCGGATGGCCCTGTCGGCCGGTCCCGGACGGGAGGTGAGCATGGGCAAGCAGATCGTGCTCACCGGGCCACCGGATTGGGCCTTCCACAACCTCACCGACGACTTCACCAGGAGCTGGTTCTGGCCGGCGTGCTCGCCCGACGGGCGATGGGTGGCGGCGACCGATACCTACAACCAGAACGAGTCGGCGAACCACACGATCCCCAGGGCGCTGTGGCTGCTCGCCTCCGACGGGTCCTCTCGCCGCCTCCTCGTCCCCGGCACCAACGGGGCAGTGGAGTTCCCGCGGTGGTCATCGGATGGGACCGTCATCCTGGTGGTCCTGCGGTCCGGCACCCGGTGGTCATCTCCGGGGAGCTTGGTCCTGGTTCGGGTGAACCCCAGGTC
>JBOGVH010000156.1:0-2155 GCA_050695235.1 Actinomycetota bacterium | reverse complement strand
ACCAGCACCTCGTCCTCGGAGTCCGACGCCTGGGCGATGATCTGCCCCCGAGGGTCGCAGAAGTACGAGGACCCATAGAACTTCGCCGTCGACAAGGGCGCCTCCACCCCCACACGGTTGATGGCGGCGATCCAGTACCCGTTGGCCACGGCGTGCGCCGGTTGCTCCAGCTGCCACAGATACTTGGAGAGCGACTCGACCGTGGCCGAGGGGTTGAACACGATCTCCGCGCCCTTCAGCCCGACCTCCCGGCCGACCTCGGGGAAGTGCCGGTCGTAGCAGATGATGAGCCCCACCTTTCCGACGGAGGTCTGGAACACCGGATACCCGAGGTTCCCCGGCTTGAAGTAGAACTTCTCCCAGAAGCACGGCCCGACGTGGGGGATGTGGGTCTTCCGGTACTTGCCGAGGAGCGAGCCGTCGGCCTCGATCACCGCGGCCGAGTTGTAGTACACGCCGGTCTGCGCCTCCTCGTACCACGGCACGACCAGCACCATGTTGTGCTGCTTCGCCACCTCGCGCATGCGCGTGATCGTCGGGCCGTCCTCGGGCTCGGCCGTCCGGTACCACTTGGCGTCCTGCTCGGCCGGGAAGTACGGGCCGTGGAAAATCTCCTGGAGGCATGTCACCTTGGCGCCCTCGGCGGCCGCCTTGCCGATCAGCTCGATGTGCTTGTCGATGGCCTCGTCCTTCGGCATGTTCGCGTAGCACTGGATCACGGCTGCCCGAACCGTGGTCATGACCGACCTCCTCCTTTGAACGCGGGGATCAGCTGCTTCCCGAAGCTCTCGATGACGGCCGCTGGGTCGTCGACCATCGAGTAGATGTTGAACTGGTCCACGCCGAGCGCCTCGAGATCCTTCAGCTTGGCCAGGCACTGCTCGTCGGTGCCGATCACGCAGAACCGGTCAACGACCTCGTCGGTGACGAACGAGGCGTGCTCGGCGCCGGTCCGGCCGTGCTCCGCGTAGTCGTAATGGTCACGGGCCTTGATGAAGTCGGTGAGCTCCTGCGGCAGGTCGGTGGTCGCGTACCGCTTCACCAGATCTACCACGTGGTTGGAGACCAGCGCGGGGAACCACCGGACCTGATCGCGGGCGTGCCGAAGGTCGTCGGTGACGTAGGCGGGCGCAGCGCTCATGATCTGGATGTCCTCGAACCGGCGGCCAGCCTCCTCCGCACCCTCCTTCACGTACTGGAGCGACCACTCGACGATGTAGGGGTCGGCGAGCTGCATGATCAGGCCGTCGGCCACTCGCCCGGCGCACCGAAGCGCCTTCGGCCCGTAGGCCGCCACCCACACGGGCAGCGCCCCCGTGGCCCACTTCAACTGGGTGGGGGTGCCCTCGTAGTCCACCTCCCGGCCCTCGGCGAGGTCCTTGATCGTGCGGCACGCCTCCTCCAGCCGCTCCACCGTCACCGGTGGCTTGCCGATCACCCGGCGGGCGCTGTCCCCCCGGCCGATCCCCATCACCATCCGCCCGCCGGAGATCTCGTTCAACGTCGCCAGGGCGCTCGCGGTCACCGTGATGTCTCGGGTGGCCGGATTGGTCACGCACGGCCCGATCCGGATCCGCTCGGTGTTCGCCGCGATCAGCGTGAACACGGGGTAGACGTCCTGCCACAGGACGTGCGAGTCCCAGGCCCAGACGTAGTCGAATCCGTTGTCCTCGGCCAGCCTGGCCCATTCCACCACGCGGGACGGAGGCGGGTCGAGCATGAACGTGACGCCGAATGACAGCATCACCGCTCCCTTCCTGGACCGGCGTTCCCCCTACTCACCGCCCGGCGTCACCTCGACCTTCAGCTTCTGGTAGTCCGCGCCGTTCACGTCGACGCCTTCGTCCTGCAGCTGCGCCACGGCCGCCTCGGCGAGGTCCGTCCGATAAGCGTCCGGGCTCGCGGCCTTGGCGATGACAGCGTACTTGAGCGCGATGTCCGCCGTGACGCCGAACAGATCGGCGTCCATGACGCCGACACCCTGCGGCGCCGGCCAGATCAGTGCGTTGATCTCGTTCAGCTGCCACCGCTGATGGCCCTCCCCCAGGGTCGGACCGTTGTCCAGCACCGTGGTCAGGCAGCTGTCGAAATTGTCCCGGCAGTAGACCCATCCCTTGAAGGAGGCCTTCAGGAACCGCGTGGCGATGTCCTGGTT
>JBOGVH010000155.1:0-1904 GCA_050695235.1 Actinomycetota bacterium | reverse complement strand
GGTGAAGTGGGCGTCGTCGGGCTCCGGCCCTCCGAACTGGTCGTCCGGCACGGTCGGCCCGAGGCCTGTCAACGTGGGTCCCGAGGGGAGGTTCTGGAGCTGGCCTCGTCGACCCACGTCGCCGACCAGGACGTAGAGCTTGCCGTCTGGGCCAAACGCGATCACGCCGGCATCGTGGTTGCCGCGGGGGATCTGCCCCTCGTCTCCCTGATCCGGTGGTACGGGAGCCCCATCGTCCTGGATGGCGCGGATCGTGACGAGGTTCCGATCGAAGGTCAGCGTTGAGCCGTTCCACACGAATCGGTCCACCCGGTTGCCGAGCAACGGGGTGTCGGCCAAAACGTCGGTGTCCGCGCCGGTGGTGCTCTCGGTCCAATACAGGTAGACCCCGGGGTTGGTCGGGAAGTCCGGGTGGAGGGCGATCCCCAGAAGTCCGCGTTCGGAGGCGAAGTTCACCGCGAGGTCCAGCACCGCGCCCTGGACGATTCCGTTCATCACACGCTGCACCCTGCCGGTGTTCTTCTCGAGCACCAGGATGTCGTCGGCGCCCAGGAAGGCGATGCTGGTCGGGGTGATCAGGCCGGTTACGACCGGCCTGACCTCCAGGCTCGGGTGGAGGATGATCGGGCCCCCCGCCTGGGCTCGAGCGGCGGTGGTGGAAAGAGGCGGAGGCAGTCCGGCGATCGCGAGCACTCCGACCGACCAAAGGATGACCTTCCCCAGGAGACGTCTCACGACGCCACCTCCCCTCGGAGTGGTTCTGGGAGGTATACGGCCGGGGTGCCGATCCGGCTTTCCGGGGCGGGCTTGATCGGCGCGGAGATAACGGATCGCTGCGGAAACTGCGGAGAGGACCGGGGGCGAACCCGCCCCCGGCCTATCCGCGGCCAAGTGTCGTCGGTCGTCTACGCGGGCAATCCCCCCGTATACCGGAAGATGAACAGGCCAAAGTCCCGGTCGCTCGCCAGGACGATCCGGTCGCCGTTCTGGTCCTCCGCGAGGGCCACTCCCCAGAAGTTGTTGCCGGCGGCGTCGATGTAGTGACCAAGCTCCGCGGGGTTGGCCGGGTCCGAGATGTCGAAGACCCGGAACCCGCCCGCGTACCAGGAGAAGTACGCCACCAGGTCGTCATCGAGGCCAGGGCCCCCTTCGTTCGGGTCGCCCCGAGGCACCTCGACCTCGTGCACCGTGAGATCACCGAAGCCCGTGGCGAAGTCCTCGTCCGCCGTCTCGGAGATGCTGATCTGGGCGATCTCGGTTGGAGTGCTGGCGGGGTCGGTGTCGAGCACTCGGACGTAGCCCCACCCGTCGAAGGTGGCCGTGATGTCGACCTCGAAGCCGACGGTACCGATGGTGGGCTCGAGGGCGGCCACGTACGGGATCGAGAAATCCGGGGTCGAGGCGAACAGTTCGTGCATCGCCGTGTGCGTCGTGCACACGGTCACGATCTCCTCGTCGGCCGGGAAGGCTCCGAAGCCGCAATTCGGCGGGTCGTCGTCGGACGCGCCGCCCGCGAGGTGCCGGCCGGTGAGGATCACCGCGTCCCAGCCCTGGTCGGTCGCGTTGTCCGCCTTCTCGCCGGGGAAGCACGCGGGCTCGGGGTTCTCGGGATCGTCAGGCACCTGTCCCGTCGCCCCCGGTCCCCGCTGCAGGACGATGATCTGCTCCTCGCCCGGAGCGAGCGATCCCGGCGGGATCGTCGCGTCTGCGTTCGGGATCGGATCGGAGGTGCCGGGGCACCCGTAGCCACCGTAGGCGACCGGCCCGTTCAGCCGCTTGTCCGCGAGGATCGTCACGGGAGCCCCGCCGACCCCCACGGTGGTGTAGCTCTCCGGTGCGGGGAAGTTCGCGTCTCCGGTCGTCCGGGTCAGGTCACTCGTCCGGAAGGCGTCGAAGTCCTCGTC
>JBOGVH010000154.1:0-2479 GCA_050695235.1 Actinomycetota bacterium | reverse complement strand
ACCCAGGTCGACGCGACCCCCGAGGAGGTCTGGGAGGCCATCTCCACGGGACCGGGCGTGGACTCATGGTTCATGGGCCGCAACGAGATCGAGCCGCGGGAGGGCGGCACGACCCGCATGACGATGGGCGGCTCCACGGAGGAGGCGAGGGTCACGGCCTGGGAGCCGCCGACACGGTTGGCCAGCCGCACGCCGGAGGGTCCGGACGGCTCGTTCCACGCGTTCGAGTACCTCGTCGAGGGGCGTGAGAAGGGCAGCACGGTCGTCCGC
Organism: Actinomycetota bacterium; assembly: GCA_050695235.1. Lineage (GTDB taxonomy): Bacteria > Actinomycetota > UBA4738 > UBA4738 > HRBIN12 > AC-69. The sequence continues at coordinate 2,209 of JBOGVH010000154.1, read as the reverse complement.
TGGGTGCACAGCGGCTTCCTCGGCGAGAACTGGGAGGCCGAGTACGAGGGTCTCTCGGAGGGCGACCCGATGTACTTCGACAAGCTCCGCGTGTACCTCACGTACTTCCGGGGCCGGACGGCCACGCCGGTGAGCGTCTTCGGACCCGTCGTCCCGGATCGTGATCACGCCTGGGAGGTGTTTCGGCGCGGGCTTGGACTGTCCGGTCCGGTCCAGATCGGCGACCGCGTGCGTCTCACGCCCGAGGGGCTCCCGCAGCTCGAGGGCGAGGTGGACTGGCTATCTCGGGACTTCCTGGGTGTCCGCACGGACGACGGGATCTACCGGTTCATGCACATCAGCGTGTTCGGCGGTCCGACCGGCGTCGGCCATCACATCTTCACCGAAGGCCTGGACCAGGAGGAGACGGAACAGGCGTGGGCCTCCTGGCTCTCGAAGCTGTTCACGTAGCAGGACGCCGTTCACGTTCTGGAGGAAGGAGATCAGCCATGGAGACGCTCACCTCGAGGGACGGCACCACGATCGCGTTCGACCGGATGGGCCAGGGACCGCCCGTGGTCCTGGTCTGCGGCGGGTCGGTGGATCGGACGGCCGACGCGGCGATCGCTCAGGAGCTGGCATCGGACTTCACGGTGTTGAACTACGACCGGCGGGGCCGCGGGGAGAGCGGCGACACCTTGCCCTATGCCATCGAGCGCGAGGTCGAGGACATCGAGGCCGTGATCGGGGCGGCGGGCGGCTCGGCTTTCCTCTGGGGCTCCTCGTCCGGTGCGGTGCTCGCCCTTATCGCAGCCGAGAGCGGCGTCCCGGTCACGAAGCTCGCGCTGTGGGAGCCACCGTTCGTCCCCGAGGGGATCCCGCGGCCGCCCAAGGACCAGGTGTCGCAGTACGAAACGATGGTCGCCGAGGGTCGCCGGGGCGACGCCGTCGAATACTTCATGACGAAGGTGATCGGCATGCCCCCGGAGGTCGTCGCGGGCGCGCGGACGCAGCCGTGGTGGGCGGCGACGGAGGCGCGGGCGCACACCCTCGCCTACGACGCTCGGATCATGGGGGACTACTCGATCCCGAAGGACCTGGCGGCCTCGGTGAAGGTCCCGACGATGGTGATCGCCGGTGGGGCGGACTTCCCGTGGATGCGCCAGACGGCGGAGACGCTGGCGGCCGCTCTCCCCGACGGACAGGTCCGGATCCTCGAGGGTCAGGGCCACGACGTCGATCCAGGCGTCCTCGCTCCCGTGTTGACCGAGTTCTTCAACGCGTGACCCCGCTAGACTGGCCGGCCGTGGCGGAGGTCGGCGAGGACGCGTCCGCTCCCGCGGATCGGGACCGAGAGCGCCTGCGGATCGCCGAGCTGCTGGCTGTCCACGCGCCACCCGACTGGGAGGTGCGGTTCCCCAGGGACGAACTGCTCGACCGGATCGTCGACGGCGAGCCCCTCCAGCTGTTCGTGATGGCCGCAGACATCCGCGAATCCACGACGCTCATGAAGGAGGCCGTTCGGTTCGAGCTCTTCGCTCGGACCATGGACAAGTTCGTGAGCGCGGTGCGGCGTGGCATCGGGACCCCGGGCGGATGGTTCGACAAGTTCACCGGTGATGGCTTCCTGGCCTACTGGATCGTGCCGCCCGGTCCCCAAGAGGAGTATCAGCGGCGGTTCGTGGAGGCCGCCGGCAATCTGGCGCACACGGCGCACGAGCTCATCGACCTCTTCCACAGCAGGGTCCTCGAGGACTTCCGACGGAACTCGCGGAACCTCTCGGACGGGGTGGGACTCTCGATCGGGCTCGACGCGGGGCCGGGCTTCCTCGTGCAGATCGCGGGGGAGCTCACGTGGTCGGTCCCCCGGTGGTCGGCGCCGTCAGGATGGTGATGGCCGCGGCGGGGCCGCAGGAGATCGTGGCGAACGTCTACCTCGGCGAGCACCTCCACGACGAGCAGGACGGGATCTACGAGGCGCTCGGCATGACGGCCACCCGGGAGAGCCGGCCGACGAAGGAATACCCCAGGGGGCAGGAGGTCTACGCGTTGACCTTCGACCGAACGATAGGCTCGGGCACGGGTGTCGTGGACGGCGGAACACGTTCATCATCCGGTTCGGAGTAGAGTCGGCAAGACGCGCCATCCTCACGCGTGATCCGGGAGGGCCAAGATGTCGTACTTCGTCGTGTGGGATGGCGCCCTCCACGAGGCGTTCGACACGCTCGAT
>JBOGVH010000153.1:0-6322 GCA_050695235.1 Actinomycetota bacterium | reverse complement strand
AAGCTCTCCATGGCGCTGTCGATGGCCTCGGTGCCGCCCCGCTGGTCCATGGCCTCGATGAACGAAAGCCCGGCCGTGTATGGCCAGGTCTGGAGGTCCACCACGAACGGAGCGATGCCGGTGGTGGAGGGCGCGGGCCCCAACCCCAGCTGCAGCTGCTCGTCGAGCGTCAGGAACCGCTGCGCGTACAGGACCATGAAGAAGGTGGCATCGCCCTCCACGGCCCCCAGTGCCGCCTGGAAGGCCTCGTCGGCGCACTCGCTCTCCAGCGTGTTCAGGCGATCCAGCCGGAAGTGCTGGTCGTCGAGCGCGTGCGTGAGCTCGTGGGCCAGGGTCACCTTCTGCACCGGCGTCGGATCCTCCGTGCCGATGAACACCAACTGTCCGGACAACGGGTCGTAGAACCCGATGACCTGGGAGCCGGCGAACCGCTCGATCGATCGGCGGATGCTGGTTCCGGGTGGGACGACCCCGATGGTCTGCCAGGCCCGACTGCGACGGTCGTACATCTTCCCCGGGTAGGAGGAGTCGAAGGACTGGATCAGCCCCTTCACAAGCTCGTCGTGGGAGGCAGCATCGACCGGGACGGGCTCGGTGAACTCGAGGCCCCGCAGCTGCTGGACCTGGCCCTCGACCTGCTTGATGGCGGGGGGCGTGGGGCCCTCGGAGCCGGTCGAGGCCGGCTGGGGCGGCGAACGCCGGCACAGCCGCTCCAACGCGGCCTGCGCGGAGCGGGGGCCGGTCGGGACCGGTGACGCCGTTTCCGGCGCCGAGGGGACCGGCGCGGCCGTCTCGGACCCGGCGGGCTCGGACCCCGAACCGGTGCATGCCGAAGCGACGACGAGGACCGCCAGCAGGGCGGCAGCCAGGGCGCGGGCCCGGGCGATCACCGGCGAGGCGCCGCCACGCTGGCCACCGCGGCGACCACCGCCCCGGCCGAGAAGCCGGCCGAGACCCACAGCAGCCCGATCGAGTTGAGCGACCCCAATGATGCGACGACCAGGATGATCCCGGCGACGGCCATGAGAACGAAGGCCACCGCGTACAGGCTCACCGATCCGCGGCGCGATCGGACGACCCGGCCGCTTTCGGGTACGTGCTCGGTGTTGGTCACAGGCGCTCTCGGAGGTATCCGACGAGACCCTCCATGGGGATGCGGTCCTGACGCATGGAGTCCCGTTCCCGGACCGTCACCTGCCGGTCCTGGAGCGATTCGAAGTCCACCGTCACGCAGAACGGCGTGCCGACCTCGTCCTGGCGTCGGTACCGCCGGCCGATCGAGCCCGCGTCGTCGTAGTCGCACATCCACAGCGTCTTCACCAGGTCGAACACCGCGCGCGCGTCGGGCGTGAGCGTCTCGTTCCGCGAGAGCGGCAGCACCGCCACCTTGACGGGCGCGAGGTCCTTGTGGAGCGCGAGCACGGTGCGCTTCTCGGTTCCGCCCGAGGCCTTGGGGGCCTCCTCCTCGCGATACGCGTCGAGCAGGAACGCCAGGAGGGCCCGGTCCACGCCCGCCGCCGGTTCGATCACGAAGGGGAAGTACCGCTCCTCCCGGTCGGGGTCGAAGTACGTCAGGTCCTCCCCGCTCCCCTTGGAATGCGCCTTGAGGTCGAAGTCCGTCCGGTTGGCGATGCCCTCGAGCTCGCCCCAGTCGGTGAACGGGAAGCGGTACTCGACGTCGACGGTCCGCTTCGAGTAGTGCGAGAGCTCGTCGTTCGAGTGCTCGCGGAGCCGGAGGTTCTCCTTCCGGATCCCGAGGTCCACGTACCACTGGAGGCGCTCGTTGACCCAGTACTCGTGCCATTCCTCGTCCGTCCCCGGTTCCACGGCGAACTCCATCTCCATCTGCTCGAACTCGCGGGTGCGGTAGATGAAGTTCCCCGGAGTGATCTCGTTCCGGAAAGACTTGCCTTGCTGGGCCAGGCCGAACGGGATCTTCTTCCTGTTGGCCTGTTGGACCGTGACGAAGTCGACGAACATCCCCTGCGCCGTCTCGGGCCGAAGGTAGACGACGGCCGCTTCCTCCTCCACCGGGCCCATGAACGTCTTGAACATCAGGTTGAAGTTGCGCGCCTCGGTGAACCGGTCGTCTCCGCAGTTCGGGCATCTCGGCTTGGCGGCCATGTCGACCGTGCTCTCGTCCTCCTCGTGTCCGGACTGGGGGGCGTGGAAGCCGGGGAGATGATCGGCGCGGAACCGCTGGTGGCAGTTCAGGCATTCCACCAAGGGATCGGTGAAGGACTGGAGATGCCCGCTCGCCTCCCACACCCGGGGCGACATGATGACCGAGCTCTCAAGGCCGACGACGTCGTCCCGGAGCTGGACCATGGTGCGCCACCAGGCCGCTTTGACGTTGCGCTTGAGCTCGATCCCCAGGGGGCCGTAGTCCCAGAACGAGCGGAGCCCACCGTAGATCTCGCTCGACGGGAACACGACGCCCCGGCGCTTGGCCAGTGCGGTGATGACCTCCATGAGGTCAGGCATCGAGTTGGACCTCCTCTCCCGGCCGCTGGCGGCGGCCGCTGGCGTGGGACCAAGTGTACGGCGGGCACGCACCGTCTCGGCTGCACCTGCCTGGTTTCGGAAGGTCTGAGCGTCCGCTACTCGTCGGCGAGACCGCCGAACCTGCGCGACCGCTTCTGGTAGTCCCGGATGGCCTCGTACAGGTATTCGCGGTTGAAGTCCGGCCACAGGACCGGCGTGAAATACAGCTCGGAGTACGCCGCCTGCCACAGCAGGAAGTTCGAGATGCGCTCCTCACCGCTCGTCCGGATGATGAGGTCGGGATCGGGCGTGTCCGGGTGGTACAGCCGGGACGCGATGCTCTCGGGCGTGAGCTTGCGGCCGTCGAGGCGGCCGGCATCGTGATCGGCGATCAACCGCTTCACCGCATCGGCGATCTCCATGCGGCCGCCGTAGTTGAAAGCGATCGTGAGCGTCATGCCCGTGTTGGCCGCCGTGAGCTCCTCGGATACCTCCATCTCCTTCAGCACCGAGCGGGGTACCCTCCAGTCGCGTCTGCCCAGGAACCGCACGCGGACGTTCATACCGTCGAGCTCGTCACGCCGCCGTCGGAGCAGCCCCCGGTTGAACTCCATCAGGTAGCGGACCTCGGCCTTGGGCCGGTTCCAGTTCTCCGTGGAGAAGGCGAACATCGTGAGCCAGCCGAGGCCGACCTCGACGCCGCCCTGGACCGTGTCCCACATGGCCTGCTCCCCCGCGGCGTGGCCTTCCGTCCGGGGAAGCCCGCGTTGGGTGGCCCACCGGCCGTTCCCGTCCATCACGATCCCGATGTGGGCGGGGACGCGATCGCGGTCGATGTCGGTGAGGTAGGTGCTCACGGCACCAGGCTCCGGGCCAGGATGGGAAGGCTCTTCATCCGTCGCTCCAGGTGGTACTCGGCGAACCCGAACAGCAACCCGCGAGCTTCTCTCCGCACGTACGGATCGACCATCACGGCGCCCGCCCTGCCTGGGCCGGCGGCGCCGAGCTCGGCAAGGAGCCCGAGGGCCTCTCGCGAGACCGGGCCCGCGTCGGGCTCGGCGCACGAACGGCACACCGCTCCGCCTTGCCCGCTCGCGAACAGGTCGGGGTCGGGCCGGCCACACACCGCGCATGCCGAGAGGCTGGGGTGGAACCCCGAGAGAGAAAGGAGCGAGAGCAGGAAGGATTCCGCGACGGCCTCGGGGTCGGCCGGTCGGGCCTGGAGCGCCCGGAGGCCGGTGAGGAGCAGGAGGAACAGGTGGACATTCCGCTCGTGCTCCTCGGCCACCTTATCCACCGCCTCGAGCATGGTCTCCCCCGCCGCGAACAACCCGAGGTCGTCCCGGAGGGCCCGGAACGGGGAGATGATCTCGGCCTGGCTGATGGTGTCGAGGGAGCTTCGGCCCCGGTAGACCATCAGGGAGACGTGGGTGAAGGGCTCGAGGCGCGCGCCGAACCGGCTGGTGGTCTTGCGGACGCCCTTGGCCACGGCCCGGACCTTGCCCGAGCCCTGGGTCATGACCGTCACGATCTTGTCGGCCTCGCCCAGCTTGATCGCTCGCAGGACGACGCCCTGTTCCTTGTAGAGGGGCATGTGTCCGAATCGTACCCTCGGGTCCCGCCGGCCTTGCCGGAAGGGTTTGGCGATTCCGTGACATCCCCGACCGGCCGGCGTCAGGCCGCTGCCGTCAGGCTCCCTTGGGGTGCCAGACCGTCTTGAACTCCATCAGCCCTGTGACCAGATACGGGCTCTGGGCGGCCGGCGAGAAGACATCGCCCCCGTTCGCCCGGACGACGCGCTTCACGTTCTCGGCGGATTGGACCTCCACGTCTGCCCGCATGTCCTCAGGGACCCCGGTGATATCGATCGCGTTGACGTCCATGTGGCCGGCCAGCCAGGGCACCAGTTCCCTGGTGAAGCCGGTGAGCACGTTGATCACGCCGCCGGGCACGTCGGAGGTAGCCACCACCTCGGTCAGCGTGACCGCCGGGAGCGGCGCGTTCTCGCTCGCAATGACCACGGCGGCGTTGCCGGACACGATGGCCGGCGCCAGACGCGAGATCAGCCCGAGGAGCGCCTGGTCCTCCGGCGCCACGATCCCCACGACCCCGGTGGGCTCGGGGATCGTGAAGTTGAAGTAGGGCCCGGCCACCGGGTTCGTGGCCCCGAGCACCTGATGGACCTTGTCGGCCCACCCCGCGTACCAGACCCATCGGTCGATCGCGGCGCTCACGCCTCGGACCGGGTCAGCCGCACCGGCGTCGGCCAACTCATGCTCGAACTGCGCGCGACGGCCCTCCATCAGCTCGGCCACGCGATAAAGGATCTGGCCCCGGTTTGAGGCGGTCCTCGCACCCCACTCGGCCTGGGCGATGCGGGCGGCGCGAACCGCGTCGCGGAGGTCCTTTCGCGAGGCCCTCGCGGCCCACGCCAGCAACCGCCCGTCGTGCGCGTGCACCTCGTAGGAACGACCGGACTCGCTGCGGGGGAACTCGCCGCCGATGAACAGCTTCGCGGTGCGGCGAACGGGAACGCGCTGCTCGCTCACTCGCCGCCCCCGTCGAAGTCCAGGTACGGCTCCAGGCCGTGAAGCCCGCCCTCCCGGCCGAACCCGCTCTCCTTGTACCCGCCGAACGGCGACGACGGGTCGAACCGGTTGAACGTGTTCGCCCAGACCACGCCGGCCTCCATCCGCTCCGCCATCCACAGGATCCGCGAACCCTTGTCGGTCCAGATCCCGGCGGAGAGTCCATACGGGGTGTTATTGGCCTTCTCCACGGCCTCGGCCGGAGTTCGGAACGTGAGGATCGAGAGCACCGGCCCGAAGATCTCCTCCCGGGCGATGCGATGAGACTGCGACACGTTCGTGAACAGCGTGGGCCGGAACCAGAAGCCGCGCTCAGGCAGGTTGCACTCCGGCTGGTACATCTCGGCCCCCTCCTGCACCCCAGAAGCCACCAGCTCCTCGATCTTCTGGAGCTGCTGCCGGGAGTTGATCGCGCCGACGTCGGTGTTCTTGTCCAGCGGGTCCCCAACACGGAGCGTCTGGAGCCGATCCTTGAGCTTGTCAAGGAGCGGCTCGAACACGGGCTCCTGCACGAGCAGTCGCGAGCCGGCGCAGCACACGTGGCCCTGGTTGAAGAAGATCCCGTTGATCACCCCCTCCACGGCCTGGTCGAGCGGGGCGTCGTCGAAGACGATGTTCGCGGCCTTGCCCCCGAGCTCGAGCGTGAGCCGCTTGCCCGTCCCGGCCAGGGCCCGCCGGATGACCTTGCCCACCTCCGTGGACCCGGTGAAGGCCACCTTGCTCACATCGGGATGGGTGACCAGGAGCGAGCCGGTCTCCCCCGCGCCGGTGACGATGTTCACCACGCCCGGCGGCAGCTCGGCGTCCTGCACCACCTGCGCCAGCAGCAGCGCGGTGAGCGGGGTGGTCTCGGCCGGCTTCAGGACGACGGTGTTGCCGGTGGCGAGGGCCGGCGCGATCTTCCACGCCGCCATGAGGATGGGGAAGTTCCACGGGATGACCTGCCCCGCCACCCCCAGCGGGTGAGGACGGCGATTGGGGAACGCGTATTCGAGCTTGTCCGCCCACCCGGCGTAATAGAAGAAGTGGGCGGCTACCAGCGGAAGGTCGACGTCGCGTGATTCCTTGATGGGCTTGCCGCCGTCGAGAGTTTCCAACACGGCAAGTTCCCGTGAGCGTTCCTGAATCATGCGAGCGACCCGAAAGAGATATTTCGCCCGCTCTTTCCCGGGGAGGCCGCCCCATCCATCCTCGAAGGCGGCCCGGGCGGCTTTCACTGCCCGACCGATATCGACGGCATTGGCTTCGGC
>JBOGVH010000152.1:0-3535 GCA_050695235.1 Actinomycetota bacterium | reverse complement strand
AACCGCTTAGCAGGCGGCTGCTTTCGGCCACTCAGCCACGTCTCCGGGCCGATTCTACGAAAGCCTTGGGGGCGCCGGTCGGTAGGCTACTTGCATGGCGGGCTCGGACGTCGTGATCGTGGGCGGCGGCATCATCGGCGCCGCGTGCGCGTACGAGCTTTCGCGCTCCGGCGCGAGCGTCACGCTCCTCGAGCGGGATGAGCTCGCTGCGGGAGCCTCCGGCCGCAACATCGGGTTCTTCGGGCCTCCCTGGGATCCGGTGCTCGATCTGATGGCCACGTCGTCGCTCGAGCTGTACCTGGAGGTGACGGCGGACCCGCCGGTCCCCGTCCACTTCGATCGGGAGCCGATCGGTACGCTCGCCGTCGCCATCGACGAGGACGCCGCGATGGTTCGGGACGAGGCGGAGGCCGCGGGGCGCGCCGGCCTCCGGGTGGAGCGCCTGGACGCGGCCGGCCTGAAGGAGCTCGAGCCCGAAGTGACCGCCGACGTCTCGGAGGCGTGGCTGTTCCACGAGGGACGGCGCGTGGACCCCGGTGCGCTGACCCTCGCGCTGGCCGAGCTCGCCCGCGGCGCCGGGGCGAGCATCCGCCATCACCTTCCGGGTCGGCGACTACTTTCGCGAGGAGAGTCCGTGACCGGCGTGGTCACCGATGAGGGGATCGTCGGCTGCGACACAGTGGTCCTCGCAGCGGGGCCGTGGTCGACCGGCCTGCTCCGGCCTCTGGGCATCCACATCCCGGTGACCGGGGCTCGGGGATGGCTGATCCAGCTCGCGCCTCCCAGACAACTGCTCTCCCACTGGGTCGAGGGCTCGGCCCGAACCCTCTGGCGTCGGCAGGTCGAGCCGGTCACCGCGCGCGATTTCTCCGAGGGCGTCGCTCGAGATGACATCGGGGCGGTCATCCAACCTTCGCCCGACGGGACGATCGTTGCCGGCACGTCTCGCGAGCCCGCGCTGGCCTGGAGCGCCGAGGGCCTCCACGTCCCCAGAGCGGTGGCCGGGTGCGTCATCCGGCTCCTCCCAGCCCTCGCCGACGCCCCGGTCCTCGGGACATGGTCCGGGATCCGGCCGATGTCACCCGACGAGCGTCCGTTCGTCGGATGGCTCCGACCCGGACTGTTCGCCGCCACGGGCCACGGCTCCGAGGGCGTGATCCTGGGCGGTGGCACGGCCAACCTCGTGGCGGCGATGGTGCAGGGACGCGAGCCGCCGCTCGATCCGACCCCGTTCGATCCGCTTCGGTTCGGCTGATCGAAACCGGCCCGGTCCTTGAGCGGGGCCCATGCGTAGAATCGCGGAGCACATGCCCATCCTGGCCATAGGCATCTCCCACCGCCACGCCCCGGTCGAGCTGCTCGAGCGCCTGGCCTTTGCCGACGAGGAACTGCCCAAGGCATACCGGCGGGCCCTCGACGACGACGCCATCGAGGAGGCCGTGATCCTGTCCACCTGCAACCGGGTGGAGATCTACGGGAGCGTCCCCGCGTATCACGCGGGGTTCCTGGCCCTCAAGCGCCTGTTGTGCGAGCCGCACGGAGTGGATCAGGTCGACCTCTCCGAGCCCCTGTACTCCCACTTCGAGGAGGACGCCCGCCGCCACCTGTTCGCCGTCGCCGCCGGGTTGGACTCGATGGTCACGGGAGAGCCCCAGATCCTCGCGCAGGTCCGGCAGGCCCATCGCCGGGCCTCGGCCGAGGGAGTGACGGGGCCGCAGATAACGCCCCTCTTCCATGCGGCGATGCGGGCGGGCCGGCGGGTTCGAGCCGAGACCGGGCTGGGGGCCGCACCCGATGCGTTCGTTCGCGCCGGGACGGACCTCGCGGACGAGTACCTCGGGGGATTGGCCGGCAAGCGAGCGCTGGTGGTCGGAGCGGGGCAGATGGCCGCCCTCGCCGTGAAACAGCTCCGGCGGCGGGGCGTGGCGTCGGTCCGCGTATTGAACAGGAGCGCGGAGCGGGCCCGACTCATCGCTGAGCGGAGCGATGCGGAGCACGGAGACCTATCGGAGCTCTCGGGGGCGACCCGCCAGGCCGACGTGGTCGTCTCCGCGACCGGCGCGACGGGGCTGCTGATCCACGGATCGACCGTCCGAGAGGCCATGGCCGGCCGGTCGAACCCGATGTTCATCCTCGACATGGCCGTGCCGCGCGACGTCGAGTCCTCCGTGTCGGGTATCGCGGGCGTCCGTCTGGTGGACATCGACGGGTTGCGGGCATCGGTGGCCCAGGGTGACGCACGGCTCTCCGAGGAGGTCGACAAGGCAGAGAGCATCGTTGACCAGGAAGTGCGACGGTTCACCGTCCGCAAGCGTTCTGAGCGCCTGGCGCCACTCATCAAGGCCCTGCGAGAGCGGGGGGATGCCGTCCTCATCTCCGAGCTCGGCCGGTTCCGTTCCGAGCTCTCAGAGCTCACGCCGGACGAGCGCGAGGCCGTCGAGGCCCTGGCCCGCGGCATCGTCTCCAAGCTCCTCCACGACCCCATCGTCCGGCTGAAGGAGCTCTCGGGCCCGGGCAACGACGCCACCTACGCGAGGGTCCTGGCGGAGCTGTTCGCCGTCGAGCATCGCCCCGAGTGAAGCTCCGGATCGGGACCCGCCGCTCCCGTCTGGCCCTGGCACAGGCGGGCGAGGTCGCCGAGCGCCTGGCCCGAGCGGGCGTCGAGTCCGAGGTCGTCCCCATGGCCACGAGCGGGGATCGGGGGGCCCCGGCCGCAACCTCCCCCGCCGGGGTGAAGGGCCTGTTCGTCGTGGAGATCGTCCGCGCGCTTCAGGCCGGGGACGTGGACCTGGCGGTGCACTCGGCAAAGGACCTGCCGGCCGCCGACGCAGAGGGGGTGGCGGTCGCCGCGGTGCCTCCCCGGGCCGACCCCTCGGATCTCCTCGTCACGCGGGATCCCACGCTGCGCGGGGGGGCTATCGTGGGGACCTCCAGCCTCCGCCGCCGGGCCCAGCTCCGTGCCCTACGCCCGGAGCTTCGACTCGTCGAGATCCGGGGGAACGTCGATCGGAGGCTCCGCAAGCTCGAGGCCGGGGAGGTGGACGGTTTGGTCCTCGCGGCGGCCGGGATCGCGCGACTCGGGGCGACGCCGCCGTCATCTGAGGTCCTCCCGATCGTCCCGGCGCCGGGGCAGGGATGCCTCGCGGTGCAGGCCCGCGCGGACGACGAGGCCACACGGGAGGCCGTGGCCTGGCTCGATGATCCCGACAGCCGGGTGGCATTCGAGGCGGAGCGCTCGGTGATGGCGCGCCTGGGCGGAGGGTGCGCCCTCCCCCTCGGAGCGCTGGCTACCGTGGTCGGGGACACCGTTCGCCTGGTCGCGCTGGTCGCGACCCCCGACGGGTCTCGGATCGTCCGGGCGGAGTCCGAGGCGGCGACCCCGGAAGGGGCCGCCGAAGCAGCTTCGGCGGAACTGCTGGCCGGGGGGGCCGGCGAGATCCTGGCCCACGTCCGAGCATGATGGCCCGCGGCCCACTCGCCGGGAAGGTCGTCCTGGTCACCCGGCCGCGGGACCAGTCGGAGGTACTGGTCCGCG
>JBOGVH010000151.1:0-5360 GCA_050695235.1 Actinomycetota bacterium | reverse complement strand
GTCCAGGCGCTCGGCGCCATGGACGACGTCGCCGGGGTGGCCGTCGTGGCCGGCGAACACGACCTGATCGCCGAGATTCCCCTCACCTGGGAGGAGGCAGCCCCGGTGATCCTGGACAAGATCCACACGATCCCCGGCGTCTCAGCCACCACCACCCTGGTCGCGGTCCCGGAGTTCGGTCAGGACGCCGACGAGGACGCCGAGCCCTTCAGCACCTGGGCGTAGCGGCCTCCGAGCGGCCTCCCAGCGGCCTCCAGAGAGGCCTCCTACACCCGGACGTCGGAGAACCGCAGGTGCTCCTGGGTCTGCCGGACCTCCTCCACCTCGGTCGCTCCCCGGCCTGCGAGGAACGCCAGCATCCGGTCGACCAGCCACTCCGGGGCGGATGCTCCCGACGTCAGGCCCACCACGTCGGCTCCCTCCAACCACCTGAGGTCGACCTCCTCCTCGTCGTCGACCAGGTACGCCGGCGTGCCCTGTTCCCTGGCCACCTCGGCCAGGCGGTTGGAGTTGGAGGAGTTGTCCGATCCGATCACCAGCACGACGTCGGACCGTCGAGCGAGTTCCTTCACCGCGTCCTGACGGTTCTGGGTGGCGTAGCAGATGTCCTCGCGCGGTGGGGCTTGGATGTTCGGGAACCGCTCCCGGAGGACCTGGATGATCTGGTTCGTCTCGTCGACCGACAGCGTTGTCTGCGTGAGGTAGGCCAGGTCGTCGGGATCGGGGACCTGGATGCGGCGGGCCTCCTCCACGCTCTGCACCAGGATGGTCCGGCCCGGCGTCTGGCCCGTGGTCCCCACGACCTCCTCGTGCCCCGCGTGGCCGATCAGGACGATCCACCTCCCCTCCCGCCCGAACCGTCGCGCCTCCAGGTGCACCTTCGTGACAAGCGGACACGTGGCGTCGAGGACCCTGAGGTGCCGTGCGGCCGAGGCGGCGTACACCTCCGGCGCGACGCCGTGGGCCGAGAGCACCACCACGGACCCCTCCGGCACCTCGGTCTCCTCCTCCACGAAGACCGCCCCCTTGGCCTCGAGGTCCCGAACGACGTGCAGATTGTGGACGATCTGCTTGCGTACGTAGACCGGGGCTCCGTGCTTGGCCAGTGCGGCCTCCACGGCCTCAACCGCGCGCTCCACCCCGGCGCAATATCCGCGCGGAGCAGCAAGAAGGACCTTCGTCGGCACGCCTTCATCGTACCCGCGGCCTCCGAGCACGGGACGGACACGGCTCCCGGTCGTACCGCTCGCTGCGCCTGAGCGGTCCTAGCGAACCGGTCCGCCTGGGCGAGGCAGGGCCCTCACGGCGTCGCGGATGTCCTCCGGCCTTTCCACCAGCACCGTTGCGCCGGGCAGATCCCGGTCGCAGACGATCCGCAGGTACGGCCGGCCTTCCCGGGCACGCGACACCAGTGCCTCGAACTCGCCGAACACCACCAGGACATGCGGCTGTTCGGCCTCGAGCTGCGCCAGCGCGTCATCCTCCGTGATCGCGCCTGGCGCGAGCTCCCACTCCGCCGACACGGCCGCCCGCTTCACGTCCATCAGCACCTGCCGGTCGGATGCCACGCACAACACCTTCAGGGCCCGGCACATCGCTACAGCCAGTCTCGCTTCTTGAACCCCCGATACAGGAGGAACGCAGCCGCCGCCATGAGGCCGAGGGCGAACGGATACCCGAACGCCCACGACAGCTCGGGCATGTGCCGGAAGTTCATCCCGTAGATGCCGGCGATGAGCGTGGGGAGCAGGATGATGGCCCCCCAGGACGTCACCTTCTTCATCACCACGTTGAGTCGGTTCGACGCCTGCGCCAGGAGGAGCTCCCGGGCAGCCGTCAGGAGATCCCGGATGTTGTCCATCAGCTCGGTCACCCGGATCGTGTGGTCGAGGACGTCCCGGAAGTACGGGGTGAGCGTCGGCGTCACGATGCCCTCCGCCTCCATCAGGCGGTCGAGGACCTCGCGCATCGGCGCAGCCAGGCGCCGGAATCGGACCACGGTCTGGCGGAGGTGGAAGATGTCCTGGGCCAGCCCCTCCGACGCCGCCTCTTCCTCCTCCGCGCTCACCCGCTCCTCGATGTCGTCGGACAGGTCCTCGAGTCGGTCGATCGTGTCCAGGTATCCGTCGACGATCTCGTCGAGCAGGAGGTACAGGATGAAGCCGATGCCCTCGTGCTCCATCCCTTGCTCGCCCTGCATGCGCTTGATGGCCGGTCCGAAGTCGAGCATGGGCTTCCGACGAACGGTGATGACGAACACTCCCTGTCGGGCGAACAGGTGGACCTCGCTGTCCAGCAGGTCGTTCGCCGCGTCGAGCGTCAGCCCCTGCGACACCAGGAAGATGTACTCGGGATAGAACTCGACCTTCGAGCGCTGGCCCCACCGGCTGCTGTCCTCGATCGACAGCTGGTGCAGGCCGAAGGCGTCTTGGAGCTGCCTCAGCTCCTCGTCGGTGGGCTCGATCGCATCGATCCACACGCGTGTCCCTGCCCGGCGGGCCGCGGCCACCTGAGATGGATCGAATCGCGTCTCGTCCTCCAGGAGGCCTTCTCGGTAGTGGCGGCACGTGAGCATGTCGGGCCGAGCGTACCGCAGCCCATCGCTACACTCGCGCGCATGGCCGACCTCGAACCCCTCCTCCGCTTCTGGCGGGCCCTCGACTCCGCGTTCGAGACCGTCGAGCCATCATGGTGGGGCGGGGTCGTCGCCGACTCCCGGTTCCCCGACATCTGGGACGTCAACTACGCACGGGTCGAGACGGACGACGCCGCCCTCTCACTTGCGAAGGTGGAATCGTCGCTCTTGCCGGTCATGGACAGGATCGGGGCCCGGCACGTCCACATGGTTGTGTTTCATCCCGAGCGGCTCACCGCGCTCCTCTCGGAGGCCAGCACACGGGGAGACCGACTCTCCTGGGACACGGTCATGGAGTTGCGAGGGGAGGCGCCGGACGCGCCGAGCGCGATCGACGTGGAGGAGATCGATCCCCACGATCCGAGCTTCTGGCCCGCGTACCGGGGATCCCTTGGCGAGTTCCGGATCACGGAGCATGACGCGATCCGGCAGCTCGTGAACATCGAACGCGAGGTGCTGATCCCGGCAGGCAAGCGATGGTTCGCCGTGCGGGAGGCCCGCCGTGCACAGGCGCTGGGCTCGCTGATGGGGATGGAAGGCGTGGGATACGTCGACCACATCGTCACGTTCCCCGAGGCTCGGCGAAGGGGATACGCCGGCGCCGTCGTCCGGCGGATCGCGGAGGCGGCCCGCCGCTCCGACCTCGATCACCTGTATCTGTTGGCCGAGCCCGGAGCCGAGGCCGTGGCGCTCTACGAACGGCTCGGGTTCGAGGCGATCGCAGACATCGCCAGCACGCTCCGCACGCGATGAGTCGCTACGCGCGGCGACCGTCGTGACCGAACCCCGGTTCCTCCAGGTTCAGGTCCCAGAACAGCCGATCGACGAAGAGGGTCGGCGCGGACTCGTCGCGCTCTCCGAAGTCGGCGAAGCACACTTCGCACACGCCGAGCAGCACGGACCGCGTGGACCGGCACTCGGGGCAGTCGAAGGTCCGGGCTTGGATGTCGATATCCATGGCTCCCATTCATAGGCCATCGAGGTGGAGCGGGGTTGAACGCCGGACGAACGACTGCCGAACCTTTTGGGCGCGTCCCCGAGCGATGCCGGGTCAGTCGACGAACTTGTAACCGAGCCCCCGGACCGTCACGAGGTGAACCGGATGGTGAGGGTCCCCTTCGATCTTGCGCCGCAACCGTTTCACGTGGACGTCCAGGGTCTTTGTGTCTCCGAAGTAGTCGGGCCCCCAGATCTGGTCGATCAGGAACTCGCGGGTCAGCAGCCTTCCCTTCCGCCGGAGGAACGTCTCCAACAGGTCGAACTCCTTCGGCGGGATCGCGATCGCCTCGCCTCGGACGGTCACCTCGTGACGGGCCACGTCCATGCTGACCGGGCCCCCAGCCAATACCTCGTCGCGGGTCGGCGCGGCCGACTGGGGACGAGCCCGGCGCAGGTTCGCCCTGACCCTCGAGACGAGCTCGCGGACGGAGAACGGTTTGGTGACGTAGTCGTCGGCCCCCAGCTCGAGTCCGGACACCTTGTCCGCCTCCGAGTCCTTGGCCGTGACCATGATGATGGGCACGTCCGACTCTGCCCTGATGGCGCGGCAGACATCGAGGCCCGACACCTCGGGAAGCATGAGGTCGAGGATCACCAGGGTGGGCTCGTCGACGCGGAAGCGCTCGAGGGCGGCCCGGCCGTCGGGGGCCACCGTCACGGCGTAGCCCTCTCGCTCCAGGTTGTACCGAACCGTGTCCGCCAGGGAAGCCTCGTCCTCGACGACGAGGATCCTGGCCGGCTCAGCCCGCGTCTGGGGTGATGTCGACTGGGTGGGAGGCATCGGTGAACTCGCGGAACTCCCCTGTGAGCAGGAATCCGACCTGCTCACCGATGTCGACCGAGTGGTCGCCGACGCGTTCGAGCTGCCGGGCGACCAAGATCATCCGAAGGCCCCAATTGAGGAGCTCGGGGTCGCCGGCCAGTGCGGCCACCTCCTTGTACATCCCGAGGTTCAGTCGGTCCACCGGGTCGTCCATCTCCGGCAGTCGAAGGCACAGCTCGAGGTCACGTCGGCGGAACGCCTCCATGGCCGTTCTGATCATCGGACGGACCACGTCGTCCATCTCCCTGATGTGGGCCTGGATGGATTGACTCGTGGGCAGGTGGCGGACGGACAGATAGATCTTCGCGATGTTGACGGCCATGTCGCCGATCCGCTCCAGGTGAAGATTGGAGTGCAGGATCACCGAGATAAGGCGAAGATCTCCGGCCACCGGAGTCTGGAGGGCCATCACCTGCAGGACCCTGTTCTCGATCGACATGTACTTTTCGTCGATCTCGTCGTCGGCCGCGACCACGTCGTGGGCCTGGGCGTCACCGTGTTCGATGAGTGCGCCAACGGCCTTCCCCACCGCGCGCTCGGACAGCTCGCCCATCCCCAGGATGTCGAGCTCGAGCATCTCGAGCTCTTCGTGGAAATGGGTTCGCGCCATCAACCGAACCGTCCCGTGATGTAGTCCTCGGTCCGCGTGTCGCTCGGGTGCGTGAACAGGACCTCCGTGTCGTCGAACTCGACCACGAACCCCGTCCGATGACCTTCGGCGTCCACGTCCACGGTGAAGAACGCCGTCCGGTCGGAGACGCGGGCCGCCTGTTGCATGTTGTGGGTGACGATCACGATCGTGTAGTCGGCCACCAGCTGGCGCATCAGCTCCTCGATCCTGGAGGTGGCGATTGGGTCGAGGGCCGAGCACGGCTCGTCCATGAGGATCACGTCCGGCTGCAC
>JBOGVH010000150.1:0-2236 GCA_050695235.1 Actinomycetota bacterium | reverse complement strand
GGCTGAAGCTGTACGAGGCCTACCGCGACGCGGGCATCCCGGCCGGCGCCTTCCACTTCCTGTCCGGTCCGGGGAGCGTGGTGGGCGAGGAGATCGTGAGCCACCCCGACGTCGACGGCATCACCTTCACCGGCTCCTACGAGGTGGGGATGGGCATCTACAAGGGGTTCGCCAAGGACTTCCCCAAGCCGGTGATCTGCGAGATGGGCGGGAAGAACCCCGCCGTGGTCACGGAGAAGGCCGATCTGGACAAGGCCACCGACGGCGTGCTGCGCTCGGCGTTCGGCTATGGCGGCCAGAAGTGCTCGGCCAACTCCCGTGTGTACGTGCAGCGGAAGGTGTACGAGGAGTTCGTACGGCTCCTGAAGGAGAAGACCGAGAAGATCAGGATCGGTGATCCGCTGGAGAAGGACGTGTACCTGGGGCCGGTCATCGACGACAACGCCGTGGCCACGTTCGAGGAAGCGTCGGCGGAGGCGAAGAAGAACGGCAACGTCGTCATCGGAGGTGACCGGCTGAAGGAGGGCGACCTGGCTCGGGGGAACTTCGTCCAGCCCACGGTGGTCGAGGTGCCGCTCGACTCCTGGATCTGGAAGCGAGAGCTGTTCGTGCCGTTCGTCTCGGTCGCCCCCTTCGACGACCTGAACGATGCGCTTCGGTTGGCGAACGACACCGAATACGGCCTGACCGCCGGGTTCTACAGCGAGGATCGGGGCGAGATCCAGCGGTTCCTCGACACGATCGAGGCCGGCGTGGTGTACGTGAACCGCCGAGCCGGCGCCACGACGGGCGCATGGCCGGGGGTCCAGCCCTTCGGCGGTTGGAAGGGATCGGGTACCAGCGGGAAGGCCGGTGGCGGGCCCTACTACGTCCAGCAATACCTACGCGAGCAGTCCCGAACGGTGATCGAGGAGTGAGCGCCCCGGAGATCGCCGACCTCGCGGCGGCCCAGGCGCCTCGGTTGATCACCGAGGTCCCGGGCCCGGAGGCGATGGCCAGGGTCGAGCGCGACCGCAAGGTCACCAGCCCGTCGCTCCCGCGCGCGTACCCATTCGTGCCTCGGAGAGGCGCCGGGTCGGTGGTCGAGGACGTCGACGGCAACCTGTTCCTGGACCTGAACGCCGGGATCGCCGTGACCTCCACGGGCCATACGCACCCCAGGGTCGTCGAGGCCATCCAGCGGCAGGCGGGGGAGCTGATCCACTACTCCGCGAGCGATTTCTTCCTCCCGATCTACACCGACGTCTGTGAGCGGCTCGATGGGATCGCTGGCATGTCGAAACCGGCCAGGAGCTTCCTCACGAACTCGGGCACCGAGGCGGTGGAGGCCGGCATCAAGCTCGCCCGGTACGCGACCGGCCGGCAGTACGTCATCGCGTTCTTCGGTTCGTTCCACGGGCGTTCGTATGGAAGCGTCTCGCTGACGGCGAGCAAGGCCCGGTACCGCACGGGGTTCGGGCCGCTCCTTCCCGGCGTCCTGCACTCGTTCTTCGGCGACTTCGAGTACCTGGAGGACGTCCTGTTCAAGCGGTTGGTTTCGCCGCACGAGGTTGCCGCGATCGTGGTCGAGCCGATCCTCGGCGAGGGCGGGTACGTCCTGCCGCCCGAAGGATGGTTCCGCTACCTGCGCGAGTTGTGCACCCGGCACGGCATCCTCCTCGTGGCCGACGAGGTTCAGAGCGGGATGGGCCGGACCGGGAAGATGTGGGCCATCCAGCACTTCGGGGCGGAGCCCGACATCCTGCTCGTGGGCAAGGGCATCGCCAGCGGGATGCCGCTCGGCGCCATGGTCGCCCGCGACGACCTCATGACCTGGGAGATCGGTGCCCACGGCTCGACCTACGGCGGCAACCCGTTGTCGTGCGCCGCGGCCCTGGCCACCATCGACCTCATCGAGGACGGACTGATCGAGAACGCCGAGCGGGGGGGGTCGTTCCTGCTCGACGGGCTCCGCGATATGCAAGCGCGCCGGCCGCTGATCAAGGACGTCCGTGGCCTGGGCCTGATGATCGGGATCGAGTTCCAGGACCACGACACGATGATCGCGGTGGAGCAGGCGGCGTTCCGGCGCGGGCTGCTGGTGCTCGGAGCGGGGGACGACGTGGTCCGGATGTGTCCGCCGCTCGTGTTCCGCACAGACCAGGCGGAGACGGCGCTCGAGGTCTTCGAAGAGGCCGTGGCCGAGGCGGGCGGGTCGTAACAGAACGGGGGGTTCCGTGGCGTCCACTATCAACAC
>JBOGVH010000149.1:0-1692 GCA_050695235.1 Actinomycetota bacterium | reverse complement strand
ATCCACCACAGGCCCGGCGTCCGGTCCGATGACCAGCGCGGCGAGCGGCTCGCCGAGCGGCTCCGCCACGCGTCGCCCCAGCGTCAGCATCTGGAGCGACGGTTCCGAGACCACCCCTCCAGCGTGTTCGACCAGGCCGAGGATCACGACGGTGTCACGCCGATGTGCCGAAGGACCTCGACCGCCCGCTCGATCCCGGCGGCCCCGTCCCCTAGGATCTCAACCTGCTTGTCGCGCCCCTGGGGGAGCCGCAACCGAACCTTCTCCAGGCCCGGTTGCGGTGCATCCGGATGCAGCCGCTCCACCGTGGCCTTCTTGGCCCGCAACCTCCCGGGGATCGACGGGTACCGAGGCAGGTTGATCCCCTCCTTCACGGTGATCACCGCGGGGAGGGGAACCTCGTAGATCTCAAAGCCGCCGGGACCCTCCCGCCGGGCCACGGCCCTTCCATCCTGGATCTCCAGGTGCTTCACACCGGTCACCCAGGGGACTTCGAGCAGGTGGGCCACCCGGATCCCGACCTGGTAGCCGCCGGCGTCCGCGGACTCGTTGCCGAACAGGAGGAGGTCGTAGACCACGCCGCCGTCGCGATGGTCCGCGATGGCCCGGGCGATGGCGCCGGCCGTGGCCCCCCCGTCCCACTCCGGGCCCTCGGCCTCGATCAGGACACCACGGTTCACCCCCATGGCCATAGCGTCCCGAAGCTGATCCTCGGCGACCGCGGGTCCCAGCGTGAGGACGGTGCTCGAGCCTCCATGGGACTCGACCAACCGAACGGCCTCCTCGACCGCGCACTCCTCGTGCGGGCTCACCGTGAAGCCCAGGTACCGCGTGTCGATCTCCTGTTCGTCATCGGTGAGGCTGATGCGCCCACCGGTCACCGGGACCCGTTTCACGCAGACCAGGACGTCCATCGATGAGCTAGCGCCTGAGCCGCTCGTTCGACGGGTCGAGCAGGGGCGTGCTCCCCACGGCGGCAACGGTGACCGGATACCGCTCGCCGAAGTACTCGACGGCGAGCTCCCCGCCGACCTCCGCCCGATCCGGCGGGAGGTAGGCCATGAGGATGTGCTTGCCGACCGAAGGTCCCGAGCCTGCACTGGTCACGTGGGAGCGCCGGCCCTTCCCGTCCACGAACGGCTCGCCGTCCCGAGAGAGGATCGGCTCGCGCCCGAGCATGTACCGCTTGACCCCCGACGCCGACGTGGAGTCATCCACCGTCAGCGTGCACAGCACGGCGGCGGGCTCCTCGGCTCGTTGCTTCAGATATGCGTCCCTGCCGATGAAGTCGTCGTCCTTGACCGCCCGTCCGGCCATGCCCGCCTCCACCAGGTCGTACTCGAGGTCGAGCTCGTTCCCGTGCGCCCGGTAGGACTTCTCCAGGCGGGCCGTGGTGGCATAGACGCCGATCCCAACGGGGGCCACCCCGTGGGGCTCTCCCGCCTCCCACAGCACGTCCCACAGACGCGCCCCCTGCTCCATCGGGACGTACAGCTCCCAGCCGAGCTCCCCCACGTACGAGATGCGCGAGACCAGGACGGAGAGCGTGTCCACCTGGATCCATCGGCAGGCGGCGAAGGGGAACCCCTCGTGCGAGACGTCGTCCTCGGTGACCGCGGCCAGCACGTCTCGGGCGCGCGGGCCCCACAGTCCGAGCGTGCACCACGCCGATGTCAGGTCGTGGAGCTGTGC
>JBOGVH010000148.1:0-3818 GCA_050695235.1 Actinomycetota bacterium | reverse complement strand
GAACGGTCATTCGGCGCATCACGTCTGAGGCATAGGTGGAGCGAGGGTGCTCCAGCAGCGATTGGCATATGTCGAACGTCCGCCAGGCCACTCGGGCGAGGAGATTGTCCTTCAAGATGACCAACAGCCGGAAGACGTCCGGGATGCTGACGACATAGATGCGAGCTCGGGGCGAGCCGGCGGAGAGCGCAGCCATGGCCCGTTCGAACTGGGAACGGAAATCGGCCACCGACGTCATCCCAGCGACCGTTCGTGTGCACAGGTCGTTCGCGCCCATCAGGATCGTCACGTAGGCCACGCCCCGGTCGTTGACCTGTTGCATCTGCGCCTCGAGCCCGACCATCTTCGCCCCCGTCACGGCATGGTTGTACTTCCGGCCGAGGATGGCGGGTTGGGCAACCAGGATCCGGGTGTAGTGGCTCTCCACGGAGGACCGCGTGCCGGTCGACCAGGAGTTGCCGGGGGCGTCGGAGAACGGCAACGTGCCCGTGTTGTAGGCGCGGGTGATGGAATCGCCCGTCGCGGCCATCGAATTCGGGTATCCGGTGAGGTTCGGCGTAGCCTGGACCGAAGTGATGGCATGCAAAGCCAGGATCGTGACCAGCGCGACGGTCTTGATTCCGAATCTCATGTCGCCCCGCTTCTTCCGGCGCGTCTGCGCCTCCGGGGAGGTCTCCAGGAACCGCGATACGGTGACGGGCTACTACACCGTACCTCCTAAGACGGCGGCATGACGTCGCGGCGGGCGTGCAAACAGTGGCGAACAGGAACGGTGAGGGGTTCGAATATTCGGATGCGTCTCGTGACCAGGTCGTTTGGGCGTGTGGGAAAGCCCGGCAAACCCCCTGCCTCGGCCACAATGGTGAGTGCCAACCCAGCACCCGGTTTGCCCCGGATTTCGCTTTCAGGCGTGGGGCTCCGGGTCAGGGCTACTCCTGGTCTCGGGTTCGTTCAACCCTCACGTCGGGTGGACCATGGGGTCTGGTGTCGCCCGAGAATTTGGACGAAACAGGTGACTCGGCTGCGGGCGGGAGCTTGAAATGGGGTCGGGGCCTCGCTCCCACATCCCGGTCGCCAGCCTGATCGGAGTTTTCGCCCACCACGCCGGGCTCACTACTGGGCTCGTTGACGAGGGGAAGCGGGCTCCTCCGTCGGAGCGGCCCACCTCTCAGTCCCCACACCAAGCGCGTCACGCAGGAACCGAAGCTCGAGCAGAAGCAGGTTCTCGGCCACGACGTCCTCCTTGGCCATGTGGGTGGCCCCCGAGAGCGGCAGGAAGGTGTGCGGGCGGCCCGCCTCCATGAATGCCCGCGACAGACGGAGGGAGTGCGCCACGAACACGTTGTCGTCGGGCGAGGCCATGGATGAGAAGGATCGGACGCTCGAGCGCCCACGCCTCGTCGAGGAGCGAATTGCGCCGGTAGACCTCGGGCTCCTCCTCGGGATGGCCAAGATACCGCTCCGTGTAGTGGGTGTCGTAGAGGCGCTGGTCGGTGGCGGGAGCGCCGACGATGGCCGCGTGGAACACCTCTGGTTGGCGCAGCACGGCCGCCGCTGACAGATCACCTCCGAACGACCACCCCCGGATGGCCACCCGGGTAAGGTCGAGGAACGGGAACCTCCCCGCCGCCGCGTGCAGGGCGTCGATCTGGTCCTCGAGCGGTGGCGCGATCAGGTCGCGGTAGACCGCACGCTCCCACGCGGTGCCACGGCCCGGCGTCCCCCGACCGTCGGCTACCAGGACGCCGAAGCCCTGGTCGGCGAACCACTGCAACTCGAGAAACCCCTCCCGGGCCCCGGACCACCCGCTGGACCCCCGGCCCGCCGTACGGATCGAGCAGGACCGGGAGGGGCCCCTCGGGTTCCCTGCCGCCGGGGAAGAGAAGGACGGCCCGGAGGTTTCGCCCTCCGGCGAGAAAGAATGTGGGCTTCGCCTCAACCAGCGGGGTCTCGGCGTGGGAGGCGATCGTGGCAAGAGCCTCCCCGCGCCGGTAGACGGTGGTGGTCGGGGCGTCTTCGAGCGTCGCCGAGGTGATGACGAGGACGTCCCCCTCCGCCGTCGCATCGTGGACGCCGGGGGCCTCAGTGAGGCGCTCGACGGCCCCGCCGGGGGACCACCGCCAGACGTGCTCTTCCGTTGGGTCCTCCGAGGCGACGAACACCACGTTGGCATCCGCGTGGATGATCCGACGGACCTGGAGACCGGGAGGCGTGACGGGCGTGCCGTCGACGAAGAGCCGTCGCGTGTCGTCCGCGTCAACGGTGCACACGAAGCGGCCGTCCTCCGTCCAGGCGGGCGAGCCGAGTACCAGCTCGACCCAGGCGTCGTCACGATCCTCTCGGACGAGGGACGTCTCCCCGCCCTCGCCGACCGTCAGGATCCGGGTCAGCCGCTGGTCCCGCGACTGCACGAGGAGCGTGAGTGCCGTCCCCTCGCTCCAGACCACACGGGCCAGGTACTCGAACCGCACCCGGTCCCAGGGCACCTCTACCCGTGAGCCGTCGAGGCCCAGGACGTGAAGGGTCACGTCCGCGTTCCGCGTCCCGGCGGCCGGGTACCGGACGGCGCGTGGCGCCCCATCGGGATCGACCGGATCGAAGATGTGCCATGTCGTGACCTGGCCCTCGTCGACCCGCGCCGCCGCCATGCGGCTCCCGTCTGGGGACCACCAGAACCCTTCCCGGCGACCCATCTCCTCCGCGGCGACGAACTCCGCGAGCCCCCAAGACACGTCCGGGTCGTCATCGGCGGCCAGCACCCGATCATTGCCCTCCAGGTCGATGACGTGCAGGGCGCGATCGGCAACGTGGGCCACGCGCCGGCCGGTCGGGTCGATCCACGGATCGAACACGGGCGCGACCGCGGGCAGCTCGCGCGATCCCCCGTTCACCAGGTCGGCCGCGAACAGCCTTCCTCCGATCGAGAAGGCGGCTACGGTAACCGCCCGGTCCGTCGAGTAGGCGACGACACCCCCGGCCCGTTCCCGGACCCGCTCCCGCCTCGCCAACTCCTCGGGCGGCAGAGGTCTCGCTGGCATCCCCCCCGCGGGGGTCGAAGAGGAGCCGCTCCCGAGCCCCGGGCAGGTCGAGGATCCAGAGCCCGGTCAGCGGGTCATCCCCGGCGAAGGAGCGGAGGAACACGATCCTGGAGCCGTCTGGCGAGACCGTGAAGCCCCGCGGCCGCCCCAGGATGAACCGCTGCGTCCTGGCCTGCTGCCTCGGAAACGAGTCCCCGCTCGGTGCGTGATCGTCGCTCGCAGAGGACGGTTCGCCATGTTCGGGGGACGGCATCCCCGTAGCCTAGCGCCGTCGCCCTGTAGCGCTGGCGAGGGGCCAGCCCGTGTTTGGGCCCGAGGGTTGCAGGCGACCGCGCAACTATTCATGGCGTTGAGCGGCGGCCCATCGCCTCCCTGAGGGTTGGTCCCCCTGCAGCATGGCTCGTGGTCTCGCCGGACAATGTCGAGAAAACAGGTGACTCAGGTGAGTCACCGAGGCCGAAGTCAGAAACCCCGTTCCCCCGAAATCCCTCGTCAGGAACCGAATCCGAGTTTTCGCACCTAACGCGGTTCCCACGACATTCCGACTTACGCGCTTGGCACCCGGTGGGAGGCCCGTGGGAGTTCCGTGAGGGATCCCTCTCCCCTTGGGGAGCTGGACCTCCTCGGGGGGATCGAACAGGACCTCGTGGCCCGGCCCGACTCCGGCGAGCTGGCCGCCGTCTGGCCGCGCGGGCGCGCACGAAGGGGGGCTTGCGCCCCTTCGCCGACCCCGGCGACCTCGTGGCCGGTGCCGGGATGGCGCGAGGCGCTCATGGGAGG
>JBOGVH010000147.1:0-3061 GCA_050695235.1 Actinomycetota bacterium | reverse complement strand
CCACAGCTCCGACGTCGGCAGCGGTCCCATGACCTCGAACCAGTTCTCGCGGGTCAACCGAAACACGCCGGCCGGCTTGGCGAATCCGGATGCGATCTTGGCTCGGAGCTTGTTGTCGCCCACCCCGATCGAGCACCACAGCTCCGTCCGGTCGAGGACGGCTTTCTGGACCTCACGGGCGAGGTCCTCGGGGTCCTCGGTCTCCACGCCCAAGAACGCCTCGTCCCACCCTGCCACCTCGACCACAGCTCGGAAGGTCCGAAGCGTGTCCATCACCCGACGCGACGCCTCGAGGTACGCGTCGGCGTCCACCGGGAGGAACACGGCCTCGGGCGCCCGCTTGTACGCCGTCCGAAGGGGCATCGCCGAGCGGATCCCGAACCGCCGGGCCTCGTAGTTGGCCGTGGAGACCACGCCGCGCTTGGTGGGATCACCATCGCCTCCAACCACGACCGGCAGGTCCCTGATCTCGGGGCGCCGGAGCATCTCGACCGCCGCGATGAACTGGTCGAGATCCATGTGCAGCACGTACCTGGCCACGAACCAAGCATGACCGAATGGCCCCCTGATGACGTGGGCCCCCCCGGCCGGGTTGACTCCTATGTAAGCGATGGCTTAAGTTCCGGGGCTCCTGGCAACCGTTCCGCCGCGGGCGCGCCCGTGCGCGGCCGAGAGGAGGGCACGATGGCGTTGCATTTCCGCATCAAGGCAGAAGGGGTGAGCCCAGAGCAGGCGTTCGACTACGTCTCGGACGTCTCCCGGCATCCAGAATGGGCCAACCCGAGCGCGAAGATGCGCATGGACCCGGTGTCCGGGGGAGCGCCCCACCTCGGCGCGAAGTACCGATCGCAGGCGGTGTTCGTCCGCAAGCCGGTCTCGGCCGACCTGGAGATCTCGAAGTTCGACCGGCCGGGGACGTTCGCGTACTCGGTGACCCATCACCAGCAGGGCAAGCAGGATGTGCACTACGAGAACACGTTCACGTTCACCGGCGCGGACGGCGGCACCCTGATCGAGAAGTCCTTAGAGAGCGACGGGAACCCGATGGTCTTCTACATCGCCTACCCGGCCATCCGGGGCGACGCTATGAAGTCGCTCAGGAACCTGAAGGCCAAGCTGGAGGGCATGCCGGGCTGAAGGCTCGGAGTTCGGCAGGACGAACGGCTATCAGGCCCTCGGCTCAGGGGGGCGGGGACGAGCGTTCGCTCGTGAGCCCCCGCAGGCGAGCGGCCACGAAGGTCACCGCGAGGAGGACGACGCCGGCGACGAGCAGGACGAGCGGGGTGCCGATCGTCTCGCCGAAGTAGTAGCCGATGGCCCAGACCGAGAAGGCGAACAGGCCCGCGACACCCAACCCGAGCATCGGCGTGTGCCGGAGCGAAACGCTCGCCGCGACGAGGCCAACCGAGATCGCGATGCCCAGCCACACGCTCACGTTCGTCCTGTTCCCGCTCGCGACGAAGGCTCCCGTCAGTCCGGCGGGCCGAGGGTGAGTGAGACGCGTCGGGGCTGGGCCCGTCCCATCCAGCCCAACGCGGTCCAGGCGAACCCGATGACAAGGTAGGCGAGCCCGACCGACATCCCTGAGCCCCAGAAGGTGCCGGCGGCGAGGATCATGAGGCCCGCGATCACCGCGATCTGTTGAAGCGTGCGCCGACGCAAGAGGTAGAGCGGGATGGCCGGTAGGGTGACCCCGATCCCGACCCCAAGCAAGACGCTCTGATCGGACGCGTTGAAGCCGTCGGAGGCGAGCTGCCCGCCGAACCAGCCGGACAGCCCGGCAGCGAGCAGCCAGAGCACGCTTGCCAGCCGGGCGATGGCGGCATCCTCGGTGCGTCGAAGGGACCACCCGGCCGCCACCATGACGAGTGAGGCCACGCCGGGAAGGAGGATCCGAAGGCCAGGGGATGCGTCGTTCCACGACCGGCCGACGAGGACGGCTGCTGCGGCCGCCGCAAGGGCCGCGCCGAGGTAGCCGAGAGCTTCGGTGATCAGCGTGACGGATGCTCGGGGAGTCCTGCGGTCCTCGAAGGCCCGGATCGCGTCCGCCTGCGCCCGTGTGATCAGCGAGGCCCGAACCCACTCGTCGAGGTGGCGCGGAAGACCGTTCCCTGGCCGCACGGCGCAATGGTCGTCCCCGCCGGGCCGCCAATCAACCCTGAACGCGACGAAGCCCCGGGTGTCGCGCTCGCACGACACCCGAGACCTCGTCAGCCCTCCGTCCCCAGCGGCGCTGCCCCGGGGTGGGGCCCCCAGGCCCGGAGCCTTGGCCGCCTTGCTGCCTGCACCGATGAGGGACTTCGGCGTCTGGATTACCCTGGCCACCCGGCCCCAAACGCCATCCATCCGAACCTCCGGCATCCTCCAGAGATTCCGGAGTCTGTTATGGCCGGGTGTACGGTGGGGCCCGGTGGGACGAGCGTGACGAGCCGCCTGGACGAGCTGGCCAGGGCGACGCCCGCCACCCGGGACCGCTACGTGGACTTCCTGCGGGCGGGCTCGATCCTGGCGGTCGTGTTCGGCCACTGGTTCATCTCGATCATCCACTGGCCGGACGCCCTGATCTACCAGACCAGCGCGGTGGGCGTGACGTCCTATCTGTGGCTCGGAACGTGGGTGTTCCAGGTCATTCCGATCTTCTTCCTCGTCGGTGGGTTCTCCAACATGGTCACGTTCCAGGCGCACGAACGCCGGGGTGGATCGTCGTGGTCGTTCGTGAAGGACCGAGAGGTTCGGCTGCTGAAGCCGTCGCTGGTGTTCCTGGCCGTGTGGACCGTGATCCAGGTGTTCCTGCATGTCGCCGACATCGGGAAGCCCACCGGCCCCACGCTGTGGGGTGACACGACCCTCCTCCGAGGGATGAGGCCGCCCGGCGCCACGATCCCGTTCGGGCCGCTGTGGTTCCTCGGCGTGTACATGATCGTGGTGGCCATCGCACCGGCCATGATCCGGCTGCACCGTCGGTTCGGTCTGTGGGTGCCGGCGGCCATGATCGCGGGGGCCATCGCCGTGGACGTGATCGGCTTCGGCTTCGGGCATCCTCGGGTGCGGTGGTTCAACG
>JBOGVH010000146.1:0-3264 GCA_050695235.1 Actinomycetota bacterium | reverse complement strand
GTCCCGGCCTGGTACACCGGTCCGACGGGGGACAGACGCTCCATCACGTCGCGGCGGCCGCCGAACGCGGCGCATGGGAACCCCCCGCCCATGACCTTGCCCAGGACGGTGAGGTCGGGGGTGATCGAGAAGTGGCCTTGCGCCCCTCGGTAGGTCAGGCGGAACCCCGTGATGACCTCGTCGAAGACCAGGAGGGACCCATGCGAGGTGCAGAGCTCCCGGAGGCCCTCCAGGAATCCCCGCTCGGGCGGCACGACGCCCATGTTCGCCGCGACGGGCTCGACGATGACCGCGGCGACCGTTTCGCCGTGCTCGGCGAAGACGTTCCCAACCGCTTCGACGTCGTTGAAGGGCACCGTGAGCGTGTCCCCGGCCGCGCCCTCCGTCACGCCGGGGGACCCCGGGAGCCCGAACGTCGCGACGCCGGACCCGGCCCCTCTGGCCAGGAGCGCGTCGGAATGCCCGTGGTAACAGCCCTCGAACTTCAGGATCGCGTCCCGACCGGTGAACCCTCGAGCCAGGCGGACCGCGCTCATCGCGGCCTCGGTCCCGCTCGAGACGAGCCGGACCATCTCGACCGAGGGGAGCGCGTCCACGATCATCTCGGACAGTCGGAGCTCGCCCTCGGTCGGGGCCCCGAACGAGGTCCCCCGGCGAGCCGCGGAGATGGCCGCCTCGACGATCTCGGGGCAGGCGTGCCCGAACAGGTTCGCTCCCCATGACTGGACCCAGTCGACGTAGCGGATGCCGTCGACGTCGGTGACGTACGCGCCGGTCCCGCTCGCGATGAACGGTGGCGTCCCGCCCACCGCCCCGAACGCCCGAACCGGGGAATCGACGCCACCGGGGATGAAACGCCGGCCGAGCTCGAATAGCTCCTCCGACCTGGTCATTCCGTGATTCTAGAGACGAGCCATCACTCTCCGACCGAATTCGAGGTCGGAGGACCGCCGGGTCAGGCGCCTCGCGCCGGGACGAGTCCCAGCTCCCGCAGGACGCCGATGGGGAGCACGTGGCAGTAGGGCTCGTGGCCGGTCCGCTCGTAGTACCGCTGGTGGTAGCCCTCGGCCGGATAGAACGCCACGAAGTCCGTGATCTCGGTGGCGATCGGCCGGTCGAATCGCTCCTGGGCCCGGGCCCTGGACGCCTCGGCCTCGGCCCGCTGCTCCGGTGTGTGGGCCAGGACGATGCTCCTGTACTGGTAGCCGATGTCCGGACCCTGCCGGTTCACCTGGGTGGGATCGTGCATGGCCCAGAACACCTCGAGCAGCTGCTCGTAGCTCACCTGCTCGGGATCGAACGTGACCTGCACGACCTCGGCGTGGCCGGTCGTGTCGGTGCAGACCTCCTCGTAGGTCGGGTTCTCCACGATCCCGCCGCTGTAGCCGGAGACAACGTCGATCACGCCGGGGACCTGACGGACCACCCACTCCACGCCCCAGAAGCAGCCGGCGCCGAATGTCGCGGTCTCGAATGCCATGGAACCTCCTCGCCTCATCTCACCCATTGTCTCGCCGGGGAAGCCGAACGTTTCCGCGCGGGCCTCCCGGCAGGTCTCGTCATCCGGCGGTGAGCCAGGCCGCGGCCTCCTTGGCGTGGTAGGTCAGGATGAGGTCCGCGCCGGCCCGGCGGATCGAGGTCAGGACCTCCAGGGCCGCCCGTCGGCCGTCGATCCAACCGTTCTGCGCGGCGGCCTTCACCATGGCGTACTCCCCGCTGACGTTATACGCGGCGAGCGGAAAGCGCGTCTCCTCCTTCGCCCTGCGGATCACGTCCAGGTATGGAAGCGCCGGCTTCACCATGACGATGTCCGCGCCCTCCTCGATGTCCTGGCGGATCTCGCGGATGGCCTCGTCGGCGTTCGGCGGGTCCATTTGGTATCCGGTGCGGTCGCCGAACCGTGGCGCGCACTCGGCTGCCTCCCTGAACGGCCCGTAGAAGCTCGAGGCGAACTTCGCCGCGTAGGCCAGGATGCCGGTCTTCCCGTGGCCGCCGTCGTCCAGGGCATCGCGGATCGCCGCGACCTGACCGTCCATCATCCCCGACGGCGCGACCATGTCGGCTCCCGCGTCGGCCTGCGCCCCCGCGATCCGCCGGTACAGCTCGACGGTCCGGTCGTTGTCGACGTTGCCCTGGTCGTCCAGGACGCCGCAGTGGCCGTGGTCCGTGTACTCGTCCAGGCAGAGGTCGGCAACGACCACGTGGTCGTCGCCGAGCTCCTCGCGCATGACCCGGAGGGCCCGCTGCGCGATGCCGTCCGGATTCCACGCCTCGGAGCCCTGTTGGTCCTTCCGGTCAGGGATCCCGAACAGCATGAACGCGACGACGCCTCTCGCCGCGATCTCGCTCGCCTCCTTGCGCACGGACTCCAGCGTGTGCTGGGACTGTCCCGGCATCGACACGATGGGCGCCGGTTCGCCGATGCCCTCCTTCACGAACAGGGGAGCGATGAGGTGGCGGGCAGTTAGGTCGGTCTCTCGGATCAGCGAGCGGAGCGCGGGCGTCCGTCGCATCCGTCGAGGTCTACTCTGTGGGAACGGCATGGAGGGATGGTAGCGCGAGCCCGAGATCAGGCTCCGCCGAAGGCACGCTCGAGCGCCGCCATCAGGCCCTCCATCGTGTGGGGCTCGGCCACGGCGGCCACCTCGAGCCCGTGGGCCCTGGCTTCACGAGCGGTGACCGGTCCGATGCACACGATCTTCGGGCTCCCCCGGACTTCGGAGGCCGCGTTGGCGAACCCCTGCACGGACGAGGCACTGGTGAACGTGATCGCATCGACGGTCCCTCTGGCCAGGGGCTCACGGGCTCCGATGGGCAACCACTCGGGCATCCTCGTTCGGTAGGCGTCGACTCGAAGCGGCGTCCAGCCCTTGGCGGCGAGCGCCTCCTCGAAGCTCGACGACGCCACGTTCGCTCGGGGACACAGTACGCGCCCGCGCCCTCGGGGAAACGCGCGGGCCAGAGCGGCCGTGGTGAACGTTCTGGGAACGAGGTCCGGCTCTCGCCCGGTCCACCGCCGGAACGCCGCCGCGGTGCCCTCGCCGACCGCCGCCACGCGAGCCTGAACCTCGCCGGGCTCCAGCTGCGATGCGAGGACGTCCACGGTGGTTCGGCTGGTGAGCGTGATCCAGGCGAACGCCCCGGCCGCGAGGTCTCGTAACGCCTTCTTCAGCTCGGCCGATCGGACCGGGGCGACCTCGATGGTGGGCGCGACGATGGCCGTCGCTCCTCTTCGCTCGAGCTCGCGGACCAGTACCTCCGACT
>JBOGVH010000145.1:0-4994 GCA_050695235.1 Actinomycetota bacterium | reverse complement strand
GAAGATAGGTGCGGCCCCGGAGCTTCGTCGTCGACACCCAGCCCTCCCCGCTCACCTCGAGCGCCCGCTGGAGGCGGTCCTGGTAGGCGTCGAGCTCGGAGGGATCCATCCCCGGCGGCACGTGGCGGAAGCACACCACCGACAGCTCCGGCTCCTCGGGAACGACCTCGAACTCGCCGGACTCCTTGCATCCCTTCACCAGATACTCGGCCAGATCGTCGTTGTGCTCGATCAGCCGGCCGAATCCCTCCGTACCGAGATGCTTCCACGACGTCCACAGCTTCAGCGCGCGGAACCGGCGCGTCCCCTCGATCGAGTACTGCATCCAGTTGAGCGGCGCGTCCTCCGGGTTCGGGTACCGGTAGTACTCGGGCTCCCGGTGGAACGTCCGCACCAGGTCCTCACGCCGCTTCATCACCAGGGCGCCAATGTCGTAGGACTGGAAGAACCACTTGTGCGGATCGATGGTGACCGAGTCGGCTCGCTCCAGGTCCGGCACGCGGCCGGCGTCCCGCTTGGAGAACCGGGCCCCGCCGCCGTACGCCGCGTCGACGTGCAGCCACATGCGCTCGCGCTCCGCGATGTCGGCCAGCTCCCCCACCAGGTCGACCGACCCGGTGTTCGTCGACCCACTCACCGCGGCGATGGCGAATGGGAGCAAGCCGTTCGCCCGGTCCTCGGCCACGGCCTCCGCCACAGGCTGGCCCTGCAAACGGAACCGCTCGTCCGATGGCACGATCCGAAGCGTCGCCGGCGGGAACCCCAGCACCGAGAGCCCTCGCTCGATGGAGAAGTGGGCCTGATCCGAGGCGTACACGCGCACGCCTTCGAGCGCGCTTCCCCGCGAGGGCTCCGAGCGCCCGAGCAGCGTCGGCAGATGCACGTCACGGGCCGCCGTCAGGGCCATGATGTTCGCCATCACGCCGCCCGACGTGAGCACTCCCCAGCTCCCCTGCCCGAACCCCACCAGCTCCCGAAGCCACGCCGTGACCTCTTCCTCCACCAACGCCCCGATCGGCCCCGCCGCCCACACGTCGACCCCCTGGTTCAGCCAATGCGCCAGGACCTCCCCGGAGATCGACAGGGGGAGCGGCGGCGGGGTGAAGTAGCTGTAGGACCCGGGGTGCTGCGAGCTGAATGCGAAGGGCGCCACGCGCTCCCGGAACTCGGTCAGCACCTCGCTGGAAGTGGCCGGCTTCTCAGGCGGTGGTGCCGGCTGGTTGCCCGGGCCGAAGTACGTCCTTCGCATCTCGGAGTACGACTCGGTCGGCACCGGCCGGCGCATGCCGTCCTCGTAGAGCCAGTCGAGCGCGGTGCCCCACGTGAGCCGGCCGAGCTCTTCCAGTGCCTCTCTGGCCTCGCCCGGGTCGCGGAAGCCGATCAGCTCGGGTTCGGGATGCCAGGAGAACGGGTCGGGCACCCGCGGAGCCTAGCAAACGCCCTGGCGATGACCGGCGCGACACCCGCATGCCAGCCAGGAAGGCGTCAGGCGATGAGCGCGGTCAGGATCGACACCCCGGCCACGATCGCGACCACTCCGGCGAGCTGGAGTCGGGTCAGCCGCTCGTGGAACAGCACCCGGGCGGCGAGCACGGAGAGCGCCGCGAATTGGGCCCCGAGCACCGCGGCGACCGCGATCCCGTGGCGCGCCCCGATCGCGAACGAGGCGAAGCCGAGGACCTCAGCCACCCCGGCCACCGCCACGAGCGGGACCGCAGGCCGGGTGATGCGCAACCGAGCGGTCAGCGCGAGGGGGATCGCGACCGCGGCGACGCCCACCGCTCGGGCCGGGAGCACCGCCCAGGGGATGGGCAGTTCCTGGCTGACCCGACCAGTGGCGTAGATGCTGATCCCAAAGGAGAGCGCGGCACCCAGGGCGAAGAGAGCCGCCACACCGTCGCGTGCCTCCGTCCCCTCGTCGTCATCTCCCGCCAGGGCGGCCAGGCACACGCCGGCGGCGATCACGGCAAGCATCACGCCGGCGCCCGGCGAGATCCGCTCACCCGCCGCCACGGCGATCAGGGCGGCGATCGCCCCTTCGGTCGAGGCGATCGGGGAGACCACACCGACCTTGCCGAGCCTGACCGCCCGGTACGCGAGGAGCAGGCCGAACACGTTGCCTCCCCCGGCCACGACCAGCCGGCCCATGGTCGGGCCGTCGAGATTCGCCGGTTCGCCCGAGACGACCACGAGCGGGAGCACGATGGCCAACCCGACCAGCATCACCCAGGAGAGCGTGGAGCCTGCACCGATCAGTCGGGCGGATCGGGACGAGCAGATCGTCGTCACCGTCCACATGATCGCGGCTCCCAGGCCGCCGAGGATCGCGAGCATGCCCTTCCCTACCGGTTGCGACGGCTCCTGGCAAGCACGCAAACCAGTCCGTTGGCGTGAGCCGGTGGGAGCCGGGAGAATCGCCCGGAATGCCGACCGTCGACGCGGATGTGGTCCGCCGTCTGAAGGCCAGGGAGGACGAGCGGTTCCGTGACGCCCATCCACGGTCCTTGGACCTGCTGGAACGGGCCAGGGCGTCGATGCCCAACGGCGTGCCGATGGCCTGGCTGGCCGACCCCGGCACGTACGACCACCCACCCGTTTGGGTGACCGAGGGCAGGGGCTCCCGGTTCCGGTGCGTGGACGGCCACGAGTACGTGGACTTCAACGTGGCGGACATGAGCATGTTCTGCGGGTACGCGCCCGAGGCGGTCGTCAAGGCCGTGTCTCAGCGGATGGCGGCTGGCAACCAGTTCCTGCTCCCGGTCGAGGACTCGATCTGGGTGGCCGAGGAGCTCTCTCGGCGGTGCGGTCTGCCGAAGTGGCAGTTCACCCTGTCCGCATCACAGGCCAACACCGAGCTCATTCGAGTCGCGCGGGTCGCCACCGGCCGGCCCCGCGTTCTGCTGTTCGAGGGCAAGTACCACGGCCACTTCGACCAAGCCTTGGTCACACTGGAGGACGGGCGCGAGGTTCCCGAGGAGCTCGGGATGCCGCCGGACGTGACCGCACAGACCAGGGTGGTTCCGTTCAACGACCTCGACGCGGTAGGCCGGGCCCTGGAGCCGCGAGACGTGGCGGTGGTCCTCCTGGAGCCGGCCATGACCAACAACCAGGGGCTGATCCTTCCCGATGCCGGGTTCCACGAGGGACTGCGGCGTATCACTCGCGAAACCGGCACCGTCCTGGCGTACGACGAGACCCATACGCTCGTGTGTGGGCCCGGTGGGCTGACCAGGATCTGGGACCTTGAGCCCGATGCGGTCTCGCTCGGCAAGTCGATCGCCGCGGGCGTGCCCATCGGCGCGTACGGCATGACCGAGGAACTGGCCAGCGTGTTCGCGCACCCGGGGACCACGGACGGGGGGCACGCGCAGCACGGCGTGGCCACGGGCGGCACGCTCTTCGCCAATGCGTTGACCGCGGCGGCGGCCCGAGCCGCCCTCGGCGAGGTCCTCACGGACGATGCCTACGCCCACGCGGCGAAGCTCGGGACGCGGCTGGCCGACGGGATGGAGGCGGCCGTCCAGGATGTGGATCTGCCGTGGACCATCCACCGCTTCTTCCCCCGGTCGGGCTACACGTTCGCTCCCCGTCTCCCCCGCGACGCCGCGGAAGCGCGCTCGTCCGAGGATCGCCCGCTCGTCCATCTGATCCGCGTCTATCTGGCCAACCGCGGCGTGTGGGAGGCCATCCCCGGCGCCGGGCCGACGGTGCCGGTCCCGGCCACCGAGGACGACGTCGATCGCTACACGTCCGCCTTCGCCGAGCTGCTCGGCGAGCTGACCTCCTGAGTCTCGCGCCGCTCCCGGACTGGGATCAGAGGGAAGAGGCTGGCCCTGGGAACGATTCGAAGAAGGCCCGGACGTAGTCCCAAAGGCTCGGCTTCTGGTTCGGTTCGGGGTTCGACTCCTCTCCGGCATCGGACGCCTGACCTCGGCAGTGGCTTCTGTCACGAAGCGACATTGCTCCGGCTGTGATCAAATCCGACCGTGGATCGCGCTGCCATCGACGAGCTCTTCGCCTTCACGGACTACTCCTGGCGCGAGCACGAGCGTGCCATTCGCCCGCTTGGCGACGAGACGCTGAGAAAGCCGGCGCCTGGCTCCGGGTGGCCGGCGCTGGGCGATGCTCTGGCCCACATCAACTGGGCGTACATCCGCTGGCTGGCGGACCCGGCCGGAACGACCGATGAGCCTGGAGGGCCTGTGAAGTCATGGGACGAACTGGAGGCCTACCGGCGCCGCGTCCGCGGTCACGCTCGCGAATATCTCGATTCGCTCGGCGAGGGTGAGCTGTTGACACCTCGCGAGATGAACGTTGACGGCGAGACGCTGCTGTACAGTCCCGCGGACATCTTCGTGCACGTCCTGCTGCATGAGCGGCAGCACCATGGAGACGTGAGCACGCTCCTGTACCAATTGGGCGTTGAGCCGCCGATCGTCGAGTACCGCTTCTCGCTGCCTGAAAGCCGGGCATAGGGCGCTGCTTCCTCACTCGCGGGATGTCGCTTCTGGCGGGAGGCGACACCAAGCAGCATCCCGATGCCCGCCCGCTCAGTTCCCGCGCCCTAGGTCAGCGGATGAGGCGGGAGAGCCTCCGATCGGCCAGGACCTTGCCGCCGGTCTGGCAGTTCGGACAGTACGTGACCTCGTGCGACTCGTACGAGATCCGGCGGAGGTCGTCGCCGCATCGCGGGCAGGTCGTCCCGTACTTGCCGTGGACGGTGAAGTGATCGCCGATCCTCGTGGGCAGGCCTCCGATGCGACGGCGCTCGACCTCGAGGGCCTCGGCCAAGATCTCGAGCACCGCGTCGAGGAGATCACGACGCTCCTCACTCGACAGCGCCGCCAGGGTGGCGAACGGCGAGAGCCTCGCCCGATGCAGGATGTCGTCCGAGTAGCCGCGCCCGATCCCCGACACGGTGCGCTGATCTCGGAGGATCGTGTGGAGGCGCCGGGCGTCGTCACCTTCCAGGACGAATCGCTCGAACGCTGGCG
>JBOGVH010000144.1:0-3731 GCA_050695235.1 Actinomycetota bacterium | reverse complement strand
GGGGCCTCGAGCGAGCTCGGGCGCCTGGCGTTCCAGAGTCTCATGCAGCAGCTGGCGCCGGGGGGTGCGCACGGCCGGGTGTTCGTCCGCTACGAGGTGGTGTTCCAGCTGTCGTGGGTGCTGGGGGCCCTCATCCCCGCGATGCTGCCGCTCGGGTTCCGGGAGGGGTTCCTCATCCTGTTCGGCATGTACGTGGTGGTCGGCCTGGGATACCTGACCCCGGACCTCCTCGCGCGGCGCAGGACCGGGAGCCCGCCCGACTAGGGCTCGTCGCGGTTCGGCCCTCCGCGGCTCGTGCCCTATGCTTGGCCCGCGCGTCCTCGGACCGCACACGGAACGAGAGGGGAAGGAGAACCGGTACATGGCGGATTGGGCGAAGGTCGAGGCCGGCGAGATCGGCGACGGAGAGATGACCGCCGTTCCCGTCGGGGACCGGATGGTGGCCATCGCGAACGTCGGCGGCAACCTGCACGCGTTCGATGACGTCTGTACGCACCGGCAGTGCTCCCTGGCCGAGGGGGACATGGAGGGCCTGGTGATCGAGTGCCCCTGCCATGGGAGCCAGTTCGACATCACCTCCGGCGAGGTGGTGAACGGTCCGGCCACCGAGCCGATCGACGTGTTCGAGGTGCGCGAGGAGGACGGCCAGCTGCTCGTCTCGCTCGAGTAGTCCGTGTCGACCTGCCTCGTCATCGGAGCCAACATGGCCGGTGGCACCGCGGCGGCCACGCTTCGCGAGGAGGGGTTCGACGGTCGCGTGGTGCTGATCGGCCAGGAATCCCATCCGCCGTACGAGCGGCCGCCCCTGTCAAAGGAGTACCTGCGCGGCGAGGAGCAGGAACCCCGATTCATCCGGCCGGCGGAGTGGTACGAGAAGAACCAGATCGAGGCCCGGTTCGGGGAGCGCGCCCATCGCGTCGACATCGCCGGACGAAGCGTCGAGCTCCCGGACGGCGAGCGGATCGCGTTCGACTCGCTCCTCATCGCCACCGGGTGCCGGAACCGGAAGTTCCCGTTGCCGGGACTCGACCTGCCGGGGGTACACGACCTTCGCTGCCTCCCCGACTCCGACGCGATCAGGGCGGCCGCCGTGCCGGGGGCCCGGGCCGTGCTGGTCGGCATGGGGTTCATCGGCGCCGAGGTGGCCGCCTCGCTCCGCGGCCGGGGGGTCGATGTCACGGTCGTCGAGTTCGCCGAGACGCCGCTCCAGCGGGTCCTGGGGACCGAGCTCGGCCGGGTGCTCGAGGGGCTCCACCGCGATCACGGCGTGCAGATGTTCTTCCGGGATGCAGCGGAACGGTTCGAGGGCGACGGACGGTTCGAGGTGCTCCACACGAAGCAGGGCAGGGCGATCGAGGGCGACTTCGCCGTCGTGGGCGTGGGCGTCGAGCCCGTGACTGACGTGGTGCAGGGGACCGACGTGGCCGTGGACGACGGGATCCTGGTCGATCCGGCCCTCCAGACCAACGTCCCCGGCGTCTTCGCCGCGGGCGACGTGGCCCGCCACGACCACCCCGTCTTCGGTCGCATCCGGGTCGAGCACTTCGACAACGCGATGAAGATGGGGCAGGCGGCGGCCCGCAACATGCTGGGCTACAACGAGGTCTTCGACGACCCCCATTGGTTCTGGTCGGACCAGTACGACGTGAACATCCAGATGGCCGGATTCGCCACCGAGTGGGACGATGTGATCGTGCGAGGCAGCCTCGAGGAACGGATGTTCGCCGCCTTCCTGCTGAAGGAGGGCGTGCTCCGCTCGACCTTCACCATGAATTGGCCCCGAGACGTGCGGCGCTCGATGCCGCTCATCAAGGCGCAGGTCAGGCCGGACCCCGAGCTGCTCACCGACCCGGAGTTCGACCTGCGCACGCTCGCGCCGCCGAGGGAGTGACCGTGGGCCCCGTCGTCAGCCACGTGCCCTGCGACCTGAACCAGCAACGGAAGCGTCGGGATGCCCGGATGGACAGGGTCTCGCGAACCCTGGCGCGCGCGAAGGGCCGCCGGTCGCTGGTCGATCGGATCCTCGGCCGGACCCCGCACGCCACGGAGGTCTCCGCCGAGGACGTCCGTGATCGCGAGCCCGCCGAGGACGTCTTCCACAGCTTCCGTTACTAGTTCGACAGCCGAGGATGGTAGGCTGGCCCATCCACGCGAACATCGCGTGCTGGATCCTCCCCCAGGAGCGAGCTTCATCGTGGACAGACCCGAGATCATCCTGGCCCCTGGACCCACACCGATCCCGCCCGAGGTGTATCTGGCTCAGGGGAGCCCGCTCGTCTACCACCGTGGTCCCGGCTTCGGCCGGATGCTTCAGGAGGTGACCGGGGGCCTCCAGCGGTTGTACCGCACGGGATCCGACGTCCTGATCTTCACCTCCTCGGGCACCGGGGGTCTGGAGTCGGCCGTCGCCAACTGCTTCTCTCCGGGCGACCCGGTGCTGGTGCCGCTGGCCGGGTACTTCGCGGAGCGGTTCGCCAAGATCGCACGGGCCTACGGGCTCGACGTCCATACGATCGATTACGAGTGGGGCCAGGCGGTGAAGGCCGCCGACGTCGGGGCCGCGATGTCGAACGCTTCGGCCAAGGCCGTGTTGCTCACGCAGAGCGAAACCTCGACGGGGGTCGTCCACGACATCGAGGCGATCGCCCGCGCGGCAAAGGACGCCGGC
This sequence comes from Actinomycetota bacterium, assembly GCA_050695235.1. Taxonomy (GTDB): domain Bacteria; phylum Actinomycetota; class UBA4738; order UBA4738; family HRBIN12; genus AC-69. Next base: position 1,063 of record JBOGVH010000144.1, on the reverse strand, counting down.
GCCTTGGTCGTCGTGGACGCCGTGTCCTCGCTCGGGGCCGTGCCATTCGACTTCGACGGCTGGGGCATCGACGTCGCGATCAGCGGGTCCCAGAAGGCGGTGTCGGCCTCGCCGGGACTCGCGTTCGCCGCCATCTCCGAGACGGCGTGGGCCGCGCAGGCCGAGGCGAAGAACCCGCGATTCTATTTCGACTGGACCTCGTACAAGCAGTCCTTCGACCTGAAGGACCCGGAGAGCCCGTGGACCCCCGCCATCTCGGTGGTGCAGGGGCTCCAGGCCGCGCTTCGCCTGTACTACCAGGACGGGCCGGAGGCGGCGTACGCCCGGCACCGCATGCTGTCGCGCGCGATCAAGGAAGGCATCCGAGCCCTCGGGCTGGACCTGTTCGGCGAGGATCCCGAGCGCGCCTGGACGGTGACCGCGGTCCGCGCCCCCGAGGGCATCGACGCCGACCGGATCTGCGCCACGGTCCGGGCCGACGACGGCATCATCCTGGCCCCGGGCCAGGGCCCGCTCAAGGGCAAGGTCTTCCGCATCGGACACCTCGGCTACTACGAACGGCTCGACATGATCCGAGGGCTGGCAGCCGTCGAGCTCGCCCTGGACAAGTTGGGATACCCCGTCAAGCGGGGCGCGGCCGTGGCCGCCGCCGAGGACGTCTTCGCCTCCGCGGAATAGGCGCATGCGGGTCCTGGTCACCGAGCCACTGTCGGAACGTGGCTTGGGGCTGCTGCGGAAGGACTTCCAGGTCGACGTCCGCCCCGAGCTTTCGCGGGGGGACCTTGCCCTGGAGATCGCGCCGTACGACGCGCTCATCGTCCGGTCGCAGACCAAGGTCACGGCCGAGGTGATCGAGGCCGCCGAGAGCCTGAAGGTCATCGCCAGGGCCGGAATCGGCCTGGACAACGTCGACGTCGAGGCGGCGACGCGTCGCGGCGTAATGGTCGTGAACGCGCCGCAGTCGAACATCGTCTCTGCCGCCGAGCACACGATCGCGCTGCTGCTCGCGCAAGCGAGGAACATCCCGCAGGCGAACGCCGACCTGAAGGGCGGACGCTGGGAG
>JBOGVH010000143.1:0-3251 GCA_050695235.1 Actinomycetota bacterium | reverse complement strand
CGACAACGGCGTGTTGTCGATGGCCTGGGCGACACTCGGCGGCGCCGCCCAGGCCGCGGAGATCACCTCGGACCGGGTGCTGCTCGGCCCGGTGTCGGCCACGTTCCACGGGCGAGACGTGTTCGCGCCGGCCGCCGCCCACCTGTCGATCGGGATGCCGCTCTACGACCTCGGTCCGCCCGTCGACCCCCGAACCCTGCATACGGTGGAGATGCCCGCCCCGATGATCCTCCAGGGGGTGGTGGGGGCCCGGGTCATCGGCGTGGACGGCTATGGGAACGTCCAGCTGAACGCCCGCCCCAGGGACCTGGAGGCGGCCGGCGTGGAGGGTTCTGCGGAAGTGTGCGGCCGGATCCTGTCGAGGGTCTCGACCTTCGCCGACGTGGCGGAGGGTTCTCCGGCGGCCATCGTCGACTCCCAGGGGTTCGTGGCTCTGGTCGTGAACGGGGGCAGCGCGGCCGACCTCCTCGGACTCCATCGAGGGGACGCGGTGACCCTTTCCCGGCCGGCGGGATGACGCCGAGCGGTTACGGCGTTGGGGATGGAGCCGGCGCCATCGGCGTCGGCGAGGAGGGGAGCGGGTACGGAGTCCCGGGCAGCGGGCCCGGATACGGCTCTCGGTCCGCGCCGGCGATGACGAGCTGCACCACCGCCGCCCCGGCGAGCAGGACGACCAGACAGATGATCGCGATCAACGTGAAGCGCCGCACGGCGCGAGGCTAGCAGGGGGGACCATGGAGGAGATCAAGCCGTTGGAGGTCGGCCACGTGGTGCTGCGAGTGCGGAACCTGGACCGGTCGACCCCGTTCTACGAACTCCTGGGGTTCACCAAGGTCGCCGAGCTCGGCGGGGCCATGGCGTTCTTCACCGCGACGGGAGAGAACCATCACGACTTGGCGCTCCAAGCCGTGGGAGACGATGCACCCAGCCCGCCGCCGGGCTCGGTCGGCCTCTACCACGTGGCCATCCGGTATCCCTCGGACGACCACGTCCGAGAGGCGTTCCGGCGGTTGTCCGGCGCCGGCGTGGACATCGTCGGGGCGAGCGATCACGGTGTCTCGCACAGCCTTTACATCCGCGATCCTGACGGGATCGAGCTCGAGCTGTACGCGGACGTTCCGGACTGGAAGGAGCAGGGGGAACCCGTGGCGACCATCCGCCCCTGGGATCCCCGGTAGGCGAGACCGAGGGGCCGGGCCTTCGTTTCGAAGGCTCAGGCAGCTTGGGGTAGCCGCTCTCGGCAGATCGCCAGGTTCGACGCGAGGACCGTCCGGAGGGCGTCGTCGTCTTCCATGTACCGTCGCAGGTCGAGCTCGAGGGAGACGCTGCCCGAGAAGCCCTCGGTCGCCAACAGGTCGAGGAACTCGAGGATCGGCAGAACCCCCTGGTCGAGCGGCAGGTGCGAGTCCCAGCCCCGCCCGGCGTTGTTCGACAGATGCACGTGGACCAGGCGATCGCCTAGGCGCCGGACCGCCTCGAAGGCGTCCAGGCCCGCCACTGCGGCGTGGCTCGTGTCCAGCACCACATGGGGGTACGGGTCGAGATCGTGGATCGACTGGCGGGCATGGAGCCGAACCCCTCGTCCCCCCCGCAGGCGCACGGGGAACATGTTCTCCATCCCGACGAGCGTTCCCGTCTCGCCAGCGATATCCGGAAGTCGCTCATCCACCCATCTTCGGTACTCCGCTTGCCACCGATAGGGAGGGTGGGCCACGACGAGCGGGTCACCCGTCTCGCGGGCCAGTTCGATGGACCGGTCGATCTTTCCGATGGGATCGGAGCCCCACACCTTCCGTGTCACGAGCAGGAACGGAGCGTGGATGGCCCTGATCGCAAGGCCGTGCTCCCGCGAGAGCTCGCGCAGAACGTGCGCCTTCTGCGTGGCCGGGTCTCGGGTGACCATGACCTCGACGCCACTGAACCCCGCCTCGGCGATGTGGCCGAACGCTTGGCCGAGCGGCCGGTTGAAGAACGCAGCGGTCGAGCAGATCAGGATCGGTCCGTGCGGATGCGGTTCGTTCTCCACGGCGGTGGATTCTATCGGCGGGGAGCGAGGGGTCCGCGTATGCTGCTTCCCCCATGTGGGCCTTCCCGCTGGCCGCGGCCCTGATCGCCCTGGTGTTCGCTGCGTCCCTGGTTCGCCAGTTCGCCTCCCGGAGACGGCCGTTCCAGGCAGTCTGGGCGGTGGCCCTCGCGATGTACGCGGCGGCCTCGTTCGCCATGTTCCTCGGCGTCCTGGACGGGTGGACCACGGGCGAGTACCGGGTCTACTGGCTCTTCGGAGCGATCCTGAACGTCCCGTTCCTGACGATGGGTGAGCTGTACCTGCTGATAAAGCGACGGACGATCACCGATATCTTGTTGGTGGTTCTGCTTTTCCTCGCTGCCTTGGCCACATCCCAGGTCCGCACGGCCTCGCTCAACGTCGACGCCCTGATGAAGGACCTGCCTCTTGGGAAGGACGTCTTCGGCCACGGGGCCCTCCCGTACCGGCTGGCCCAGCTTTACGCCTACCCCGCCTACGTCCTGCTCGTTGCGGGATGCCTGTGGTCGGCGTGGCGGATGCGGGGCCGGGCAGAGCTCACCGAGCGGTTCTTCGGGACGCTCGGCATCGCGGCGGGAGCGACGATCGTGGCGATCGCCTCGGGCGTGGGAGCCGGCCTCGACGTGGTGCCGCTGTTCTCCGTGGGGCTCGCCCTCGGCATCGCGGTGATGTTCTGGGGATTCCTTCGGGTCTCGCGGCCGGTCGCCGCCTCGAGCTCCACCCTCGCCCCCCCGCTGACCCGCGGCTAGGCTGCCCGGGGCCGTTCCAGGAACGCGTGCCACGTATGGCCGGCGTGCGAGGGGCTCGCTGGCGCGTCGCCCATCCGTTCCTCGGTGACCAGGATCTCGTCGTACCGAGCCGTGTCGACCGTGAGCTCCAGCAGCACCAATCCGTCCTCCGGGACGAACCGGCCGTCCTCCACACGGACGAACGTGCCCCTCGTTCCGAGCCACAGCTGGTACACGCGGCCCGGTGACGGCATCGGCACGTCCGTGCCGATGACATACATGAGCTGCAGGCCCGGCCCCGAGACCTCCACCAGCCCGGCCGCCGTCTGGCCCTGGCTCTCCAAGCTCACCGGGTTGGCGCCGGGCTGCTGGAGGACCTCCATCGCCGCCAGCAGCCGGCCCCGCTGCTGCTCGGTCCGGGACACCCGGCCCCCGAGCTGCACGGACAGTCCGGCCAGGCCGACGATGGCCGCGACCCC
>JBOGVH010000142.1:0-8623 GCA_050695235.1 Actinomycetota bacterium | reverse complement strand
GATCAGGGGAGCCCGGGCGGCGGGACTCGCGTTGCTACTGATCTCGGCGGACCTTGAGGAGCTGATCGGCCTCTCGGACACCCTCTATGTGATCCTGCGGGGGACCTTGGTGGCCAAGCTCGACCCGGCAACGGTCACACCCGAAGAGCTCGGCTCATACATGACGGGGGCGAAGGAGGCTGCGTCGGCGTGAACACCAGGATCAAGGTCGCGATCCTGTGGCTCCTCGTTCCGGTGTCGGCCATCGTCTTGGCGCTCGGCGTGTCGTCACTCGTCCTGATCATCATCGGGGAGAACCCGCTCTCCGCGTTCCGGTCGATGGCAAGCTACGGGGCCCAGCCGAACTCTCTGGCCTCCATGGTGAACCGGGCAGTACCCCTCTACGTGGCCGGCCTCGCCGTAGCGATCGGCTTCAAGATGAACCTGTTCAACATCGGGGTGGAGGGCCAGTACCGGTTGGCGGCCCTGATGTCGGCGGCCGCCGGCGCCGCCGTCACCCTCCCCGCGCCGCTGCACATCGCGTTCATCATGTTGGTCGCGATGGCCGTGGGGGCGTTCTGGGCCGGGGTTGCCGGGGTCCTGCGGGTGAAGCGGGGCGTCCACGAAGTGGTGTCCACCATCATGCTGAACTTCATCGCCACGGGCCTGGGCGCCTACTTGCTGGCGAACTATCTGCGGAAGCCGCGGCTCCCGAACGAGCTGATCATCCAGACCAGGCAGATCCCCCGGTCCGGCGCCCTGCCCAACCTCGCCGTGGTGGGCGGAGAGGACCTCCGTTCCTTCCTGGTCATCGCGATCGCCGTGGGGATCGCCGTGTATGTGTTGATCTGGCGGACCCGCTTCGGATACGACCTTCGCGCGACCGGGATCAACCCCGAGGCCGCTCGGGCCTCGGGGGTCGACCCCAACAGGATGATCGTCAGGACCATGCTGATCTCCGGGGCCATCGCCGGGCTCATCGGGATGAGCGACCTGCTCGGCTTCTTCCATGCGTACACGCTCGACTTCCCCACCGGGCTCGGGTTCGACGGCATCGCCGTGGCCCTGGTCGGGCTGAACCATCCGGCGGGGATCGCCGTCGCGGCGCTGCTGTTCGGCTGGGTTGACCGAGCCGCGCAGATCCTGGACCTGGAAGGCATCCCCAAGGAGGTCATCATCATCACGAAGGGCGTCATCATCCTCTCGATCGTCGTGGCCTACGAGGTCGTCCGCCGAATCGTCCAGGCCCAGCAGATCAAGGCCGCTGCGGAGGCGACCCGCAGGCTGGAGGCGAACAAGGAAGCGGTGGCGGCATGAGCTGGGCGGCCGTCGACACGGCGCAGGTGCTGGGAGAGAAGGGCCGCCGCCTGGAGGCGCGCCGGATCCTCTACCTCCTCGGACTGGTGATCCTCCTTCTCTCGGCGGTTCGATCCTTCACCGGCGCGTCGGACCTCACCTCCAGCAACACTTACGGCGCGGCCCTGCGCCTCGCGGTGCCGATCCTGTTGGCCGGCCTGGGCGGGCTGTACGCCGAGCGGACCGGAGTGGTCAACATCGGCCTCGAGGGCATGATGATCCTGGGGACGTGGTTCGGCGCCTGGGGCGGCGTCGAGTTCGGCGCGTGGTGGGGGGTCGTGCTCGGCATCCTCGGCGGCGCCATGGGGGGGCTGGTCCACGCCGTGGCCACCGTGAGCTTCGGCGTGAACCAGATCGTGTCGGGCGTGGCCGTCAACATCCTGGCCGCCGGTGTCACCCGGTTCCTGTCGGTGATCGCGTTCACCGGCCACGGGGGCGGCGCCACCCAGTCCCCGCAGGTCACGTCGAACCTGCCGAACTTGACGGTTCCGGTGCTGGCCGGTGGGAAGTCCTTCGGCTGGCAGTCGCCGGACCTCCTGGGTTGGTTCGAGCGGCAGCGCTGGTTCCTCGTCTCCGACGTCGCCGCGCTGTTCCGGGGGTTCATGGCCGAGCTGTCGATCCTAACCGTGATCACCTTGCTGCTCGTCCCGGCCACGTACTTCTTCCTGTGGCGGAGCCGGCTCGGTCTGCGGATGCGATCCGCCGGTGAGAATCCGGAGGCCGCCGAGTCGCTCGGCGTCCCCGTGTACACCATGAAGTACCTCGGCGTGCTCATCTCCGGGGCCCTGGCCGGATTGGCCGGTGCCTTCCTGGTGCTGGAGGCGGCGGGGATCTACCGGGAGGGGCAAACAGGCGGCCGGGGGTTCATCGGGTTGGCAGCCATGATCTTCGGCAACTGGCGCCCCACCGGTGTCGCCGCGGCGGCCGGGCTGTTCGGGTACGCGGATGCCCTCAACCTGCGGTCGGCGCAGGCCGTCCACGCGTTGCTGCTCTTCGTGGCCATCGCGCTGCTCGGCCTGGCCATCTGGTATCTGATCCGAGGGAGGATCTCCGCCTGCCTGCTCGCGGGGGCCATCGGCGTCCTGGTCTTCGTGTGGTACGCCGTCGCCGAGGATGTGCCTCGGCAGTTCATCTTCATCACGCCGTACGTGGCCACGCTGCTGGTCCTGGCGGTGGCGTCGCAGCGGCTCCGTCCGCCCGCCGCGGATGGCCTGCCGTATCGGCGCGGGCAACAGACCTCGTGAGGGCGCCGACCGGTCAGTAGGCGTCGGAGGGGACCGAGCCGGTTGCCCCGGTGACGATCCGTACGCCTGCGCTCGATCCGAGCAGGTCGGCACCCGCCGCCAGCAGCGCCTCGGCATCCTCCCTGGTTCGAATGCCTCCCGACGCCTTCACCCTCACCCGGCCGGCGGCCAACCGGCGAAGCTCCGAGATGAGCCCGGGCGTGGCGTCGCCACCGCCGAAGCCGCTGGAGTTCTTGACGTGGGAGACGCCCGCCTCCACCGCGAGCTCCACCGCGCGGGCGAGCTCGGCCGGCGCGAGGAGCCCGGCCTCGAGCATGGCCTTGACCGGCGCGCCGTCCGCCGCCGACACGACCGCGGCGAGATGGTCCCGATACTCTGCCTCCTTCCCGGACCGCAACCACCCCACTTTCGTCATCACGTCGATCTCCTGAGCTCCCGACCGGAGGGCTTCGGCCGCTTGTCCGGCCACCGTCGCGGTCGTCGCGCCGCCCATGGGGAAGTCCAGCGCCGTGCACACTCGGACCGTCGAACCCTTCAACGTGGCCGCGGCCAGGGGCAGCCAGATGGGGTTGACCATCGCGCCGTTGAACCCGTGCTCCAGGCACTCGGCCAACAGCCGCTCGATGTCCGCACCGGAGGCCTCCGGACGAACGTTCGTGTGCTGGATGTGCGCGGCGATCTCCTCGGCGGTCATGCCGGGACCTCGGCGTCGAGCTGCTGCCGCGTGGGGAGCCCGTCGATCACGCCGAGCCTGGTGACGCAGAACGCGCCTGCCCGGACCCCCAGCTCGATGGCCTCCGTCATCGAGAGCCCTGCGGACAGCCCGGTCACCAGGCCTGCGTTGAACGCGTCGCCGGCCCCGGTCGTATCCCGAGCTGAGACGCTCCGTACCGGCTGGGTCTGGATCCCGTCGGGCATCACACGAAGGACCCCGCGTTCACCCAGCGTGACGACCACCTCCCCGACCCCCCGCGCCTGGAGCGAGCGGGCCGCCGACTCGATCTCCCGCTCGTCCGTGGCCGCCACGCCGCTCAACGCGGCGAGCTCCGTTTGGTTCGGTGTGAGGATGTCCACCAGCGCCAGGACCGGTTGGGACAGTGGCACGGCGGGCGCCGGGTTGAGGATCGTCGTCGCCCCGGCTGCCCGGGCCCGTTCGGCGGCACCGGCGAACAGCTCGGGCGAGCACTCCAACTGACAGAGCAGGTGGGACGCGCCGTCGAACAGGTCAGGCATCCGATCGAGATCGCCCGGGACAAGGTGGCCGTTCGCTCCGGGAGCGACGGCGATCATGTTGCGTCCGTCGTCGTCCACGACGATGAGGCCGACGCCCGTGTGGCCGCTGGTCTCCAGGATCCCGGGCCCCAGCAGGCCCTCCCGATCGAACAGCCCGAGCGCAGCCTGGGCGAATGGATCGCGGCCCAGCTTCACGACGAGCGTCACGTCTGCACCGAGGCGCCTTGCCCCGATGGCCTGGTTCGAACCCTTGCCTCCCGGGCCCATGTCGAACGTGTGCCCCAGGACGGTCTGGCCGGGGGCCGGCAGCGCCGGGGCGACGACGGTCAGGCCGACGTTGTAGCTGCCGACCACCACGACCCTGCCCATCAGCGTCGGAGCGTCTCCAGGCAATGGGCGTAGAACCCGTCCGCGTCCACCGCGACGGCGGCCTTCACCGGACGCCCGTCCGGTGTGAGCACGGATCGGCCCTCGCTCGGGCCGTCCGTGACGACGTCACAGGTCACGTCGCGGAGCTCGCACAGCTCGGGGACAGCGAGAGAGGACGTCGCCAGGGTGTCCCAGCAGAAGTACGGGAGGCCCGTGGCCAGCTCCCATCCCGCCGTCATGGCCCATATCGTTCCCGCCGCGGCCGAGAAGGGGTACCCGTACTGGCGGCCGAAGGAGGCCCGGAAGGCGTCGGTCACCGGGACCTGGTTCGTGGCATCGAGTGGGAACATCGTGATGGGGATCGACGAGTCGAATACCCGCTTCGCCGCCGGTGGGTCCCAGTAGAAGTTCCATTCGGCCGAGCCATCGTGCCCAGGCTCCTGCACGTTCCCGTCCACCTCCAACGCCCCGCCCATGACTAGGAGTTCGCGGACCTTCTCCTCCACCTTTGGATGGCGATCCAGGGCCCAGGCGAGGTTGGTCAGGGGGCCGGTCATCAGCAGCGTCACCTGCTCAGCTGCATCGAGCAGGGCACGGCTCAGGAACTCCTCGCCCGGTAGGTCGGAAAGGGGCGCCCCGATGTCGCCATGCTGATTCAGGACGGGGAGACTGTTCACCCGCATGCAGTCCAGGCGCCAGGAGAACGGGAACGGGTTCGGGCCCTCGAGCGTCCCGCCCGCCACGGCGACCCCGGACCGCCCGCCGAGTTCGAGAATCTTCCGCGTGGCCGGCACGGCGCCTTCGAGGAGCGTGTCGGCCGGCGTGATCGAGATCCCCAACAGATCGACGTCATCGTAGGTGAGGAGAAGCAGGAGGCTGAGATAGTCGTCGATGCCGCCATCGTGGTCGAAGAGCACGGATGTGGTCACGATGGACGCCGTTTCGCCGGCTCGCGGCGCCGGCCTTCCGGGCTCACGGGATGAGGATCGCTCCCGTACGCGACCGCGCGGGCGCCAAGGAGCTGAGGATCGCGTAGAGCGCCCCGGCCAGGATGAACCCGACGAACAGGCCGATGCTGCTCGACGCGAGCGCGGAGTCCTCCCAGTCGAACCACCGCAGCAGGTAGCCGACCCACTTGAAGATCGGGGCCTGCGAGGTGACCAGGCCCAGACCGACGAACGACGCCACCAGGAACGCGACGACGCCGGCAGGATTGACCGCACCGTAGATCCCCTCGCTCGCGTACAGATCGCGCTCCGAATACCCGCCGCGCCTGCGGAACAGGGCCATGTCGGTGAGGAAGATCGCGGCCCACGCCGCGAGAAGGACGCCGAGTGTGATCAGGAACCCCTGGAACGGCGTGAAGAAATCCTGGTTGAAGAACAGGATGTAGACGTTCCCCACGATCATCAGGACGCCGTCGACGGCCACGGACTGGTATCGGGGGATCCTCAGACCGAGCGTGAGCAGGTTGAGTCCCGAGGAGTAGATGTCGAGCACCGCGCCGGCCACCAGCCCGCCCACCGCGACGATCATGTACGGCACCAGGAACCAGGTGGGCAGTGGCTTTGCCAGCACCCCGATGGGATTGGCCGACGTGGCGACGGCGGGGTTGTTCGCCGTCAGGAGCACCCCGAAGATGATGAGGATGATCGGAGCGACGCTCGCGCCGAACACGGTCCATCCCACCACCGACCTCGAGCTCGAGGACCTGGGCAGGTACCGGCTGTAGTCGGCGGCGGCGTTCACCCAGCCGATGCCCAGGCCGGCCATGATGATCGAGGTCCCCCCCACGAGCCCTCCCCAGAACGGCCCGGACGGGAGGGAGGTGACCGTGCCCCAGTCGATCTCCGACCACACGAGCGACATGAACACCACCGTGAGCACGGCGAAGGCCCAGGTGAACCAGGTCTGGATCCTGACGATCGTGGCATGGCCGAGGAGCCCGATGGCGATCGTGGCCGCCGCCACGATCACGAACGAGACCGCCAGGGCCAGATCCCCGTGCACCCAGCCCAACCTGGCCAGCACCGTCTCCGCGGCGAACGTGGACAGGGCCACCAGGATGATCTCCCAGCCCACCAATGAGATGTAGCTCACCAGCGTGGGCAGCGCGTTGCCGACGACGCCGAAGGACGCCCGGGACAGGATCAGCGTCGGTGCTCCACCGAGCTTGCCAGCCAGACTCACGTAGCCAACGAGGAAGAACGACAGGACCGTGCCGACGGCCGCGGCCACCACGGCCTGCGGAAGGTTCAGGCTGTAGAAGACCACCAGGAATGCGCCGTAGGTGATGCCCAGGATGCTGATGTTGGCGGCGCACCACACCCAGAACAGCTCGATCGGGGTCCCGTGCCGGTCCGACTCGGGGATGGGATCGATCCCGTGGGTCTCGATGCTCCAGACCCGGTCGCTCTCCGGCTGCCCTCCCGTCGTTCGCTCCGCCTCAACGCCCATGGCACCCCCTCGATGGGCGATTGTCGCCGCCCGCGGTTCGAGGCGTCAACGAGGATGCCCGTGGCACACTACGCGCCGAGGGCAGACGTGGAGTCGGGCACATCGAGGATCGACGAGGTTCGGGAGCGGTTCGCCCGGTCTGGATTCCACAACTGGATCGGGATGCGCCTGGAGCGCGTGGAGATCGGTGAGGTCGATGTCGCTCTCGATGTCGAACCCCGCCACCTGAACCTCATGGGCCTCCTGCACGGCGGGTTGATCGCCACGCTCGCCGACACGGCCACCGGTCTCGCCTCCCGCACCGTCCTCGAGCCCGGCACCCGTCACGTGACGACCCACCTGAGCGTGACGTTCCTCTCCCCCGGACGCGCCGGGCGGGTCACCGCACGGGGGAAGGTGGTGAAGGCGGGTCGGCGGTTCGGCTATGCGGAGGCCGACGTCGTCGGCCCCGACGATGAGCTCCTCGCCCGGGCGACGGCAACGTTCACCGTGTCGCCCGAGCGCCCGGGTCAGTAGTCGACGTCCATCTCCTGCATGACCTTCGGCAGCTCGGAGATGGCCCCCTGCAGCTGCATCAGCAGCATCATGTTGCCGGAGATCCGAAGCTTCCCGCTCATGAACGCCGTGACCGGATTGAGCTCGCTCTTTGCCAGCGCGACCGCCGTGTCGTAGTCCTGCGTGATGGTCGCGTCGGGGACCTCGATCTCACCCTGGCCCATATCGATCGAACCGTCCTGGATCCTGATCCAGTAGCGACGCTCGCCGTCCGGGCCCGTGATCACCTGCTGGAGCGTGGCGGAGGCCGACCCCGCCGCCTTCTTGAAGGAGTCGGTCGCGTTCAGGCGGCCCTTCAGCTCGGTCGTCCACGCTTCGGAGAGGAACTGCACGGGCACGAGCGCCTCCTGAGGTCGCGGGTCGGAAGACCAGGCAGTATAGCCAGGGCCCGTTACCGAATGCCGCCGATCGCCGTCAAAGCCGATCGTACGCAGACGCTACGAGGAGGTGCTCATGTACGTCTTCGCGACGATTGCCCTTCTGGGGCTTGCAGTGGCCAAGTTCGTGGACCTGGTGGGCGGCACCGTGAACGTCCGCCAGCCGGTCCGACCGTTCCTGGCGTTCCTGGCCGGCACTGGCATCGCCTGGGCCGCAGACCTCTCGATGTTCGCCGGGTTCGGCATCGGCCTTCGGAGCCAGTGGATGGGTCCGGTAGCCACAGGCCTCGTGATCGGGGGCCTGGCCTGCGGGTGGCACGAGGTGCTCAAGGCGCTGGCCTCACACGCGGGCCGGGTGAACGACCAGGCCACGGAGAGCGAAACGGGGATCCCGCGGGCCGCGTAGCTCGCCTGGGATACGAAGCTGGAGGGCCGTCCCGCGAACGCGGGGCGGCCCTCCTCGCGATGTCATGGCCCGAACAGCTGAGGATCCGTCAGGTGAAGGACGTCGTTCAGGAACCGGACCCGCCGCTCTGATCCCTCGACCTCGACCGAGTTCAGTGAGCTGTTCTCCGGCAGGAAGAACATCTCGTTGTCGACCAGCAGCAGCGGCCCGAGGTAGGCGTTGATCACACCTCCGTGGGCGACGACGAAAACGTCACCTACCGGGTGCCGCTCCAGGATCGATTCGATCGCGTCGTGGACCCGCTTCCGGAACGCCTCCACGGCCTCTCCACCCGGCGCCCGGTGCCAGGTCGCCCGCTGGCTCCGGACCAGCCCCAGGAGCTCGGGGTCAGACGCCAGGATGTCCTCGAAGCTCGTGTTCTCCCATCGGCCGATGTGGGCTTCCATCAGGTCGTCCTCGTGGATCACCTCGATCCCGGCGGCGTCCGCGAACGGCGCGATGGTCTCCCTGGCTCGACGAAGCGGGGACGAGTACACGGCCGCCGGCCGCTCCATCAGCACCAGCCGGCGGGCAAGGAGCTCGGCCTGCTCCCGGCCCACGTCGTCGAGCGGCGGGTCCCACTGTGGCCCCCTCGTCGTGTCCAGCAG
>JBOGVH010000141.1:0-1825 GCA_050695235.1 Actinomycetota bacterium | reverse complement strand
CGGGCGGACGTGGAGGACGCCTCTCTGATGGCCGCCCAGGGCGTGATCGATGCCGCCAGGCGCCAGGGCCTGGAGGACGTGGCGGTGGCGACGATCGGCTCGCCGGTTGGCGATCTGCTCGTGGCGGGGACCCGGCGGGGGCTGGTCCGGGTGGCCTATCCGGACGAGCGGCCCGACCTGGTGATCGAGGATCTGGCGGAGGCGCTCTCGCCCAGGGTCCTGGAGGATCCCCGGGCCCTGGACCTCGTGCGCCGCCAGCTGGAGGAGTATTTCGAGGGACGGCGAGACCGGTTCGATGTTCGGCTGGACTGGGCGCTCGCCCCGAGCGGCTTCTCCCGCAAGGTGCTCGAGGCGACGGCTCGCATCCCGTTCGGGTCGGTCTCCACCTACGGGGAGATGGCCAAGCGCGCGGGGAGCCCTCGGGCCGCCCGGGCAGCGGGGAACGCGCTCCACGACAACCCGATCCCCATCGTCGTCCCGTGCCACCGCGTGGTCCCCTCCACCGGCGGGATCGGGAAGTACGGCGGGAGCGAGTGGCGGAAGGCGTTCCTCCTCCGCCTGGAGGGGGCCCCGGCGGGCTAGGCGGCCGCCGGGAAGCCCCCCGCCGGCCGGCAGCGGATGGTCCAGAACCCGCCCGACCCTTCCGATAATGCCCGCATGAAGGTGACGGTCATCGTGCCGGTGCTGTACAGCGAGCCCGGGCTCGCGCAGGCGCTCGGCCGACTGACCTCGCTCGGTGACCGGGTGGACCTGGAGATCCTCGTGGTCGTCGACGTTCCCGATGCCACGAGGGAAGAGGAAGCAAGGAGGATGAACGATGCCGTAGCCGCCAGCCCAGGCGTCCGCGTGCTCTACCGGGTTGGGGAGCGAGGCTTCGGTTCCGCGCTTCGGCACGCGTTCGGACAGGCGGGTGGAGATGTCCTCATCCCGTTCATGGGCGACGAGTCGGACCGGGCGGAGGACATCCCTCGGATGATCGAGAAACTGGAAACGGGCTACGACGTGGTCGCCGGCTCTCGATACATGCAGGGAGGGCAGACGGTCGGGATGACCTCGAAACAGCAGATCTCTCACGCGTACTCATTGCTCGTGCGGGCGGTCGGCGGCCTCGAGATCCACGACGTCTCCAACGCGTTCAAGGCGTTCCGTCGGGCTGTCGTGGACACGGTGCGGACGGAGGCCGAGTCCTTCGATATCTCCGTCGAGCTCACGATCAAGGCGGCTCAGGCGGGTTTCCGGATCGGCGAGATCCCCACGACGTGGACGAACCGCGCGATCGGGACCTCGAACTTCAGGTTCTCGAGGGAGGTCCTGAACTACGGGCGTTGGCTCGCCCTGGCCGCTCGGGGGCGCTTCGCATCCGGGCGGCGGCGCCCGCACGTTCCCCTCCAAGGGAACGCGCCGTGACGCTCGCCGAGAAGATCGCCGACAAGAAGGCGACCCTCGCGATCGTAGGAATCGGACGCGTGGGGCTTCCCCTGGCCATCGCGTTCGCCGGGGCCGGCCTCCGGGTCATGGGCATTGACGTGGATCCCTCGCGCCGACGCGAGATCGAGCTCGGCAAGATGCCCTTCGACGAGCCCGGGGGCGACCAGGCTCTGTTGGAAGCCGTCAATGCCGGCACTCTCACCGTCCATTGTGACCCGGCGGAGGCGGTGCCGAACGCCGACGTCATCATCCTGTGCGTTCCGACGCCGCTGGCGGCGGACCTTCGGGCGGACTACGAACAGCTGCGCTCGGCCCTCGACGACCTCGCGCCCTATCTCCGATCCGGCCAGCTCCTCGTCCTGCGCTCGACGGTGTCTCCGGGGACCCTCCTGAAGGT
>JBOGVH010000140.1:0-3718 GCA_050695235.1 Actinomycetota bacterium | reverse complement strand
GTCCGGCCCTGCTCCGCGAGGTCTGGGGATACGACTTCTACGGCGGGACGCGGACGGTGGACGTCCACGTCCGCCGGCTGCGCTCCAAGCTCGGTCCCGAGCACGAGGCCCTGATCGAGACGGTTCGCGGCGTGGGCTATCGGGCCGCCGATCTCTGACGGCTCGCCGGTCGCGTCGGATGCCCGCTCGGAGGTTTCGCCGTCCGGCGGGCGGGAACCTTCCCTGCGATGGGATCGAGGCTGCCGTCCAAGCGAGACTTCCGGCGGTGGGGTCATGAACTGGACTCGGCCGTCGACGACGGGGTCGACGAGGTGCGCAGGTGGCTGGCCACCCCCCAGGGTCGGTTCCTACGATCCCTCGCCGCACGGTTGCTCATCGTCAGCGTTCCCCTGATCGTTCGCCACCCGTTCTTCAAGACCCCGGTCGGCCGCCTCGTGGAGCTGGCGGGAGGCGCCGCCATCCTGATCAAGCTGGCTGAGCTCCTCCGCGACTGGGAGCCGACGCCGGAGATGCCGCCGGGGGCTCGCGCGGCCCTGCCGTAACGAACTGTTTACGCGGCGGAAACCTGGCCGCGCCGGTTGGCCCCTACCCTTGGTCCGTCCACCAGACGGAAGGGGGAAGGCGCGGTGACCACACCGAAAGATGTCCTCTCCCTGGCCAAGGACGCGGGAGCCGAGATCGTCGATTTGCGGTTCTGCGACCTGCCGGGGCTGATGCAGCACTTCTCTATCCCCATCGCCGAGCTGTCCGAGGCGGGCTTCGACGACGGCTACGGGTTCGACGGGTCCTCGATCCGCGGGTTCCAGGAGATCCAGGAGTCGGACATGCTCCTCGTGCCCGACCCGGACGCAGCGTACCTCGACCCGTTCACGAAGCACTCCACGCTGGCCATCCACTGCTTCGTCCGGGATCCGATCACCGGCGAGACCTACACGCGCGACCCCCGCTCGATCGCGCGGAAGGCCGAGCTGTACCTGAAGCAAAGCGGCATCGCCGACATCTCGTACTGGGGACCGGAGTGCGAGTTCTACATCTTCGACTCGATCCGGTTCGACCAGAATCAGCACGAGGGCTACTACTTCATCGATGCGGTCGAGGGCGTGTGGAACTCCGGGGCGGAGGAAGGTGGCAAGAACCTCGGGTACAAGCCGAGATACAAGGAGGGCTACTTCCCGGTCCCGCCGATGGATCACTACCAGGACCTGCGAACCGAGATGGTCCTGAACCTCCAGAAGGTCGGCGTGGAGGTCGAGGTGCACCATCACGAGGTCGGCACGGCCGGGCAGGCCGAGATCGATATGCGGTACGACACGATGCTCCGGATGGCCGACAAGGTCATGAAGTACAAGTACGTGGTCAAGAACACGGCGCTCGCAGCGGGCAAGACCGTGACGTTCATGCCGAAGCCGCTGTTCATGGACAACGGCTCGGGCATGCACACCCACCAGAGCCTGTGGCGGAACGACGAGAACCTGTTCTGGGACGAGGTCGGCTATGCCGGGATCAGCGACACCGCGAGGTGGTACATCGGCGGGCTGTTGACTCACGCGCCGTCGCTGCTGGCATTCGCCGCGCCGACCACCAACTCCTACCGCCGGCTCGTGCCCGGGTACGAGGCCCCGATCAACCTCGTCTACTCGCAGCGGAACCGGTCGGCGTGCGTACGGATCCCCGTCTACTACAAGACGCCGGCGGCCAAGCGCCTGGAGTTCCGAACCCCCGACCCCTCGTGCAACCCGTACCTGTCGTTCGCGGCCCAGCTCCAGGCCGGCCTGGACGGCATCAAGAACAAGATCGAGCCACCCGAGCCGATCGACAAGGATCTGTACGACCTGCCGCCGGAGGACAAGGCCATGGTGAGGCAGGTGCCGGGCTCCCTCGAGGAGGTGCTCGACGCGCTCGAAGCGGACCACCAGTGGCTGTTGGAGGGCGGGGTGTTCACCCAGGACGTGATCGACACCTGGATCGAGTACAAGCGGACGAACGAGCTCGATGCGGTGCGCCTGCGCCCGCACCCGCACGAGTTCGCCCTTTACTACGACCTGTGACGGTCGTCAGAGCTGAGATCCGCGAGAGCCGGCCTTCGGGTCGGCTCTCGTTCTCGTCACCAGAAACTCAGTCCGCGGCCTCGAACCCTTCGGAGAACACGCGCTGCATGGCGTGCCGGGCCCTGCGGGTGATCCGCCGGTAGTCGTCCAGGAAGCTCTGTCGCGGGTACTCCTCGTAGCCCAGCCGCCGGGCCAGCGCCGTCTGCTCATCCACCGATGCCGGGACGGCCTCCGCATGAACCCTGCGGTCCACCTCCAACGCGTTCTTCACATCCGACAGGAACACGAAGGCCTCGCCGAGCTCGTGAGCCACGCTGTCCTCCATCAGACGGGCCGTGGCCAGCTTCTCGATGGCCTCGAAGGTCCGGGGCGTCCGGACCTCCGGGTGCCGCCCCCCGTGGCGCATCAGCGAGAGCTCCACTGCGAACTGCACGTCGGCCAGCGACCCATACCCCAGCTTGAAATGGAACCGCGCCGCGTCGGCCGGTCGAACACGCTCCCGCTCGATCCGTTCGCGCATCCGGAGGATCTCGCCCGACCGGTCGAGCGAGAGGTACTCCGGGTACGCAAGATCCTCGGCCAAGGAACTGAACCGCCGCCCTAGTCCCTCGTCGCCCGCGATGAACCTGGCCCGCAGCAGTGACTGGAACTCCCAGGTCTCCGCGTATCGCTCCAGGTATTCGAGGTACGCGGCGAACGACCGAGCGAGGGGCCCGGAGCGGCCCTCCGGCCGGAGGTCGGCGTCGGGCTCCCACCCGCCCTCGCGGATCCATTGGAGCACACGCTCGGAGATCTCCCCCGCCCGTCGAAGGTCCTCCGGTCCCTCCCCTTCGTAGACGAACACGAGGTCGAGGTCGGAGGCGAAGTTCAGTTCCTCGGCACCCAGCTTCCCCAGGCCGATCACCGCGAAGGGAAGGTCGGCCCCTGCCGCCTCCAGGGCTTCGTGCACGATCCGATCGGCCACCCTCGTCAGCGCACGTCCGGTGTCCTTCGGTTCGAGCTCACGAGCCGCGTACCGTCCGACGACCTCGACGAGCGCCGCCTCGGCGTCGAGGGCCCCGGCTCCGCCGGCCAATGCCACGACCCGCTGGGGCCGGGCCACCAGGAGGTCGGTGGCGAAGGAGCTGGCGGAGACCGCGTGGGCCAACCGCTTCGCCACGCCGGGGTCGGAAGCGAGTGTGTCCGGGAGCCTTCGATCGCCGGTGGCGGTCATGGCCTCGGCCACCCGCTCCAGTCGAACGAGCGCCGCATCTGGATTCGAGGCCAGGGCCAGCGCCGGCGCCATGACGGGGAACACATGGGTCAGGACCTTTCCCACGCGCGTGGACGGATCCATCACCCGGCCGAGCACGGTGTACGCGGTCCTCGGTTGACGGAACCCCAGCCCCGCCAGCAGCTCCTCGGTGGCTGGGCGATCGACACTCGGCCGAGGCGCCGCCGGCCCGGCGAAGGCCTCGAGCAGGGGCCGGTAGAACAGTCGCTCGTGCAACCCCCGGACGAGTGACGTCTGCCGGCCGTACTCGGCCTTCAGCTCGTCGGGCCCGTCCAGATCGAGCGAGCGAGCCAGCCGGGCAAGCGATGCCCGGTCGGCGGGGAGCTCGTGGGTCTGGAGGTCGCGGACCAACTGGAGGCGATGCTCCAGTCTTCGCAGGAACCGGTACGCGCCGGCC
>JBOGVH010000139.1:0-4283 GCA_050695235.1 Actinomycetota bacterium | reverse complement strand
GAGGAAGTCGTCCCCATGACCGTCGTTCGAAAGACCATCGCCGAGCACATGACCCGGAGCCTCCAGGTCTCCGCCAGGGCCTGGAACATGGTCGAGGTCGACGTGGAGCGGATCGCCCGCATCCGTTCCGCGTCCAAGGAGGCGTTCACGGCGCGAGAGGGCTTCAACCTGACCTACATGCCGTTCCTTGCCCGTGCGGTGGTCGACGCACTGCTCGCGAATCCCCTGGTGAACAGCGAGCTCCGGGGCGAGGAGATTCTGGTCAAGCACTACGTCAACCTGGGGATCGCCGTCTCGTACGACCAGGGTCTGATCGTTCCCGTGGTGAAGGGGGCCGACGGGATGAACCTCATCGGCCTGGCCCGGGCGGTCAACGACCTCGCAACGCGAGCCCGTGGCCATCGGTTGAAGCCCGACGAGGTCCACGAGGGGACGTTCACCATCACGAACCCCGGCCCGTTCGGCTCCATCCTCTCGGTCCCGATCATCAATCAGCCCCAGACCGGCATCCTCGCATTCGACGCCGTGGTGAAGCGGCCGGTGGTCATCGACGACGCCATCGCCGTCCGGCACATGGTGTACGTCTCGATGTCGTGGGATCACCGGGTGATCGACGGCGCACTGGCCTCCCAGTTCCTGGCCAGGATCAAAGAGAACATGGAGACCTGGGACTGGACCGAGGACCTGGGACTGTAGCCATGCCCCGATCGGGATGGCTCGTCCGGCCACCTGAGCCCGTGCCCTACGCCGCCGCGAACGTGGCCATGCACGATCTAGCCCGTCGTCGCCTCGCCGGCGAGATACCCGACACGCTGATCCTCCTGGAGCACCCGCCCGTGTACACGGCGGGACGTCGTTGGAAGCCGGAGCACATCGTGTGGAACGAGGATCGGATCCGTGCCGCCGGGGCGGAGTTGCATTTCATCGACCGGGGCGGCAGCCTCACGTTCCACGGCCCCGGCCAGCTCGTGGGGTATCCGATCGTGGACATCGGCACGAGGCCCGACGCCATCGGATATGTCCGGAGCCTCGAGGAGGTCGTGATCCGAGCCGCGGCCGACGTCGGTGTCGAGCTCCATCGGAACGACGTGCAGACGGGCGTGTGGTCGGGTGAGCGGAAGGTGTGCGCGATCGGCGTTCGCCTGATGCGCGCTCGAGTCACCCTCCACGGGTTCGCCCTGAACTGCACCACGGACGTGTCCTGGTACGACGCCATCGTGCCGTGCGGGCTGGCGAACGAGGGCGTCGCTTCGCTTTCGCTGCTCGCCGGGCGGGAGATCACGGTGGCGGACATCACGGTGCCGATCCTCCGCCACTTCGAGCGGGTCTTCGGCCTCGAGCTGGAGCCGCGGGCCGATGAGGCCGACTCGTTCGCGTTACCGGCGTATCAGGCGTCGGCCACGATCGCGTAGCGGGGCACGAGCGCCAGCCATCCCAGGACCGCGGGGAACCCGGTCCGCTGTGCCCACTCCACGTCGCGGAGCCGGTAGAGGCGAACGGCGCGCCACCCGGCCTCGACCGCGGCCTCGATGATCGGCCTCGGCGAATCCACCCGGGCGAGCGGCAACGACGACAGGATCTCCGGGTCGTAGGGAGCGTGATGGTCCGGCGGCATCCCGTACATTCGCCGGACGACGTCGATGGCCGCCTCCCTGGCCCGTTCGACCAGGCCCGCTGTACACCACGCCCCTTCGAACAGGATCACGCGGCCCTCGCGCGCGACCTCGCGCCAGGCCCGGAGCGAGGCCACCGGGTCCGGCGCCGTCCACAGCACGTGCCGCTCGATCACGACGTCGAAGGGACCGGCAGGTGGCGCCTCGGCCGGTCCCACCACGAACTCGATCTCCAGGTCCTGGGCTTCCGCTTTCGATCGGGCGCGGTCCAGCATTCCCTGCGAGAGGTCGACCCCGGTGACCCGATGCCCCAGCTCGGCGGCGAGAAGGCTCAACGCGCCGGTACCCGCGCCAACGTCGAGGACGCGGGCCGGTGGATCCGGCAGGAGGCGCTGGAGGGCCGCCCGCCACGCTGCCGCCTCCACCGGATCGGTCATGGCGTGCGAGGCCGAGCGGTCGTACGTGCCGGCGTCCCGGTCCCACCAGTCGCGGATGCGATCGTGGACCTCGGCCATGCGCTCCTCCCTAGAACAGGGCGTTCGCCAGCCTGCGACGGTAATCCGCCACGAGCGGGTCGTCGTCCCCGAGCACCGCGAAGACGTCCAGCATCGCCTGGCGAGCCTGGGGATCGTCGACGATCGCCCCTAGCATCCCGTCGAGCGCTTCTGGCCACCTGCCCTGCGCCGCCAGGCGCTTCGCCGAGGCAAGCGTGCCGGAGCCGTCCATCTCCGCCCACCGGGCAACCCGAACCCGGGCCAGCAACCGATCGGCCTCAGGATCGGGAAGGAGTGGATCGAGGAGTTCCTTCGCCGCCTCGGCTTCACCTCGCTCGAGAAGGATCCGGCCCATCCCCAGCCGGGCACCCCGGTTGTCCGGATCGGACGTGAGGATCTCCCGATACCGTCGCTCGGCATCGGCCACGTCGCCCGATCGCTCCTCGTCAAACGCTTCCCGCGCCGCGACGTCGGCCTCCGATGGGAGCAACCGCTCGACGAATTCATTCACCATGGGCTCGGGGATGGCGCCGATGAACCCGTCCACCTGCTTTCCGTCCCGGAACGCGATCACGGTCGGGATGCTCTGCACCCCGAACTGGCCCGCCGTGTAGGGGTTCGCGTCCACGTCGATCTTGGCCAGCAGGACCTGGCCCCCGCGCTGCTCGGCCACCCGTTCCAGGATGGGGCTCAGGGTTCGGCAGGGCCCGCACCACGACGCCCACAGATCGACCACGACCGGGCGGCGCTTGGATTCCTCGATCACCTTGTCCACGAAGTCGGCGTCGGTCACGTCCATGACGGCCGGCTGCTGCTCCACGACCTGTTCTGCCATCTGTTCCATGTCCATGTCTCCCAACCAGGGTACCTTCGCTCCCTTCAACCGCAGGGCGTTGACCGCCACCACCCATGCTCGATCCGACATCGGCGGGCCGGCGATTGCCACATACCCTCAGGGGGTATGGCCGATGCTAGACTCGGATGCCGAGGAGGGTAACCGTGGCGACCCGGTTGAGTGACACCTCGCACGAGGCCCTGGGCCTCATCCCCGACGACCTTCTCGCGATGTACCGCACCATGCTGACGGCGCGCCTGGTGGACGAGGCCGCCTTCCGACTGAACCGCCAAGGCAAGGCGCCGTTCGTCGTCCCCGTCTCCGGCCACGAGGGGTGTCAGATCGGCACGGCCTGGGCCCTGGAGCGAGGACGGGACGTGTGGTTGCCCTACTACCGCGACCTCGGCGTGGTGCTCGTGGCCGGCATGACCCCGTATGAGGTCTTCCTCGGACTGTTCGCCAAGGCGGACGACCCGGCCTCGGGCGGGAGGCAGATGCCCGCCCACTGGAGCTCCCGGCGTCTGGGGATCATCTCGGGCTCCTCCCCCATCGGGACCCAGATCCCGCACGCCGCAGGGATCGCCTACGCGGTGAAGTACCGGGGAGAGGATGCGGTCGTGGCGTCGTGGTTCGGCGAGGGCGCCACCAGTGAGGGCGACTGGCACGAGGGCTTGAACTTCGCCGGCATCCATCTGCTGCCCGTCGTCTTCGTCTGCGAGAACAACCGGTATGCCATCTCGGTCGAGCAGTCCAAGCAGATGGCCCTGGAGAACGTGGCCGACAGGGCCGCCGCCTACGGGTTCCCCGGTGTGGTGGTCGACGGGAACGACGTGCTGGCCTGCTTCGCGGCGATGAAGGAGGCCGTGGCCCGGGCCAGGTCCGGCCGGGGCCCAACCCTGATCGAGTGCAAGACGTATCGATTCCAGCCCCACACCTCCGACGACGACGACCGGACCTATCGCAGCCGGGAAGAGGTCGAGAAGGCTCGCCTCCACGATCCGGTATCGCGATTCGCCACCTACCTGACGGGGCAGGGGCTGGCACGGGACGAGGAGATCGCGTCGATGGCGGAGGAGGTTAAGGCCGAGCTCGACGTCTCCATCGACAAGGCGTGGAACGCCGCCGATCCCGACCCGGCCACGCTCACCCAGCACGTATTCCGCGAAGATTCGTGAGATGACCGAGAAGAACGTCGTCACGGCGATCCACGACGCCCTTCATGAGGCGATGGCCGCCGACGAGCGCCTGGTCGTCTTGGGAGAGGACGTCGGCGCCCGCGGCGGCGTCTTTCGGGTGACCCGGGGATTCCTGGATGAATTCGGCGAGCGGCGCGTCATCGAC
>JBOGVH010000138.1:0-2357 GCA_050695235.1 Actinomycetota bacterium | reverse complement strand
CGGTTACACGATGCCCTGGGGTACTCGCCGATCCAGCTGCCTCGGTACTGGTCCTACCTCCGGGCCACGAACCGGTTGCCGGTCTACTACAACGCGGCGGTCCTCCAACTCCCGTCGCTCAAGGACCTCCGGTTGCTCGGTGTGCGATACCTGATCGGGGCGCAGGGGGTCGGCCTGCCTCCCGGGCTGTCCGGCTCGATGGTCGCCTCGGAGCGCGGCTCCGACCTGTACCAAGTGGCGGGGTCCGAACCCAGGGTGTCGGTCGTCTCGACGTGGACGAGGGTTCCCGGCGGCGTCGAGGCCCTCGAGGCCGTCCGGGACGTCAGGTTCGATCCGGGCACGAGCGCCGTGGTGGAAGGCCGACCCGGGTTCTCCGCAGCCGGCCAGCCGGGCGAGCTCGCCGGGACCGCGACGTACCGGGAGACCGTGCCCGAGGTCGTCTCGATCACGGCATCGGCCAGCGCACCCTCGGTGGTGGTCGTTCGCAACGCATGGGACGGAGGATGGTCGGCCACCGTCGACGGGCGACCGGCGCCGGTGCTCCGGGCCGACTACTTCCTCCAGGGCGTCGCGATCCCGGCGGGGACGCACGAGATACGCCTGACCTACCGCGACCCGATGATCGGAGGAGGGCTCGCCCTCTCGGCCCTGGTCTGGTTGGGGTGGCTCGCCGGCCTCGCTGGTGCGGTGATCGGGGAGCGGCGCCGGTCCAGACCCGTCCAGGGAATACCCGGGGAGATGCCCGGGAACCGGAACTAGGCCGCGCGGCCTTCCTCCGCCCGGCGTCGGAGCTCGGCCTCGATGAGCGGGTAGATGTCCCCGTCCAACACCCGGTCCACATCGCTGATCTCGAGGTTCGTCCGGTGGTCCTTGACCAGCCGGTACGGCGCGAGGACGTAGGAGCGGATCTGGGAGCCGAAATCGATCCCCCGACGCTCGCCTCGAAGCGTCTCGAGCTTCTGTTGCTGCTCCCGTCGCATCCGTTCGGCCAGCCGGGCCTTCAGGATCCGCATGGCGACGGCCCGGTTCTGGAGCTGCGACCGCTCGTTCTGGCACGCGGCGGTGATGCCGGTGGGGAGATGCGTGATCCGCACGGCCGAGTCGGTGGTGTTCACGGATTGTCCACCCGGCCCAGTCGACCGGTACACATCGATCCGCAGGTCCTTGGGATCGATCTCGATGTCCTCCTCGTCGGTCTCCTCGAGGAGCGGGATGACGTCGAGGCTGGCGAACGAGGTGTGGCGGCGTTTGGCCGCATCGAACGGCGAGATCCGGACGAGTCGATGCACGCCCCGTTCCGTCGACAGGAGCCCGTACGCGTTGGACCCGTGGACGATGAACGTTGCGCTCTTGATCCCCGCCTCCTCCCCCGGCAGGATCTCGTCCACCTCGACGTCGAAGCCGTGGCGCTCCGCCCACCGCAGGTACATCCGCAGCAGCATCTCCGCCCAGTCCTGCGACTCGGTGCCACCCGCGCCGGCGTGGAGGGTGGCGACGGCGTCGTTGTGGTCGTACTCGCCCCCCAGGAGCGCGGTCAGCTCGAGCCCGTCGATCTCGGTCTCGAGGCCCGAGACCGTCTGCTCGAGCTCTCGCTCGAGCTCGGGGTCGCCCTCCTGTCCTAGGAGCTCGTCGATCGCTCGGGCATCGGCCAGACGGCGTTCCAGAGACTCGAATCGATCGACGTCGGCCCGCAGGCGGGCCAAGCGCGTGGTCAGCTGCTGGCCACGCGCGGGATCGTCCCACAGGGACGGGTCGGAGGCCTGTTGCTCGAGCTCCGCCACCTGCGCGCGCTTGGCCTCGACGTCAAAGGAACTCCTTGGCGGAGGCGATGCGCTGGGACAGGTGCTCGATCCGATCGGTGAAGTCGCTCACGCGACCTATCGTACCCGCCGCCCCAACCGGTGCCGCGCATCACCACGGATCCGTAGCGCTCGGCACCACGACGAGTCGCCCGCGAGCCCTACGGTGCCTTCCAGAGCTGCGGCACCCGCAGCCGGGGTGAAGGAGGGAACCATGAGCGCAAGGATCGGGACCCTCAGGACCAGGCCGCGGGACCCGGAGACCGCGTGGCTGGTGGCCGCGGTGGGGCTCCTGGCGTTGCTCGCGGTGCTGACCCTCGTCGGCCGGATCGTGCCCGATCCGAAGGTCCAGGTTCGGCCTCCGGCGGTCGCCACCACGGTCGGCTCCACGCCCGGCGCAGCCATCAAGGCCACCGCCAACGACCCCTATCTCCGCGTGCGGCCTTCGGTTGACCGAAGCGGGATCGGCGAGGCAACCACCACATCCACAGTCAGCGAGCTTGGGTTCGGCCCGAACTTCAACATGGGCCGGGCCTGTCCGAAGTGCTGGTAGCAGGG
>JBOGVH010000137.1:0-7495 GCA_050695235.1 Actinomycetota bacterium | reverse complement strand
GTACTGGGACGCCTGGTTGTTGGGCGGCGACGTTTCCGGCGAGACGTTTCCGGCCTCCGAGCCCTCGGCCAGGATCGACTTCCTGTTCGTGTCGGAGGGTGTGGGCGCCCTTCGGGTGATCGTACCGCCCGGACCCGACGCCAGGCTGGCCTCGGACCACTTGCCGGTCGTGGCGGAGCTCAGGCTGCCCGAGCTCGAGGGCCCTCCGGAGGCCGGCTGAGGCCCTGGGCGATTCGAGCGGGTACGAACCTCAGGTGCGTTTGGCCTTGCGGCCGGGGTTCAGGAACAGCTGGGCCACGATGTACACCAAGGCCAGGCCCACCGCGCCGGTCAGCCCGAGCAGCGCGATGACGAAGAACCATTCCAGGAATCCCCAGGCGGCGACCATGGGCCCAACTGTACCCAACGCCGCCGAGGGGTTGGCTCAGCCGGCGATGCCGGCCGCCGGGACCAGGACGTCCGCCCGCACGGGCGACAGCCCGATCCCCAGGTAGCTCGCCGCCGCCATCGACAGGTCGAGCACCCGATCCTCGTCGCCGAACGGTCCTCGGTCGTTGATCAGCACGATCGCGCACTTCCCGCCGTAGCGAACCCGGACGAACGACCCGAACGGCAGCCACCGGTTGGCCGCCGTGAACAGGCGGGGATCGAAGACGGCCCCGCTCGCCGTGCCCTGACCGGCGAACTCCCATCCGTACCAGGTAGCCAGGCCGGAGAAACTCTGGCCCGTGTCGCGCAGGCCGTCGGGGATCTCACACGTCCGGCCGCCCGTCGGCCCGAGGAGCGCGAGCAGCTTGGACTGGTCCGCACCCACCACTCCGCCGACGATCAGGTCTCGGCCCGCCTCTCGCTCCACCGCTCTTTCGATGGCCGCCTGCTGCGCCTCGAGCGAGGCCACCGTCCGTCCGGCCCGGTCGGCCAGGCGCGCCGCCTCCGTCACCGCGCTCCGCATCTCGGCCAGGATGGACGAGAGCGCGGTCTGCTTCGAGACGAGGTGCTGCCGCACGAGGGCCGCGTCGGCTCGCTTGACGGCCAGGACGGCCTGGGCCGACTCGCTGGCCTGCAACACGTCGGCGTCCGCTCCCAACGCCCGGGCCGAGTACTCGTTGGCTGCGGCCACGTCGGCGAAGGTCTCGGCGGAGAGCAGCGCCTCGATGACGCCGCTCGGGCCGACCTCGTAGACCGTCCTCGCATGGAGGTCGAGCATGGCCTGGGCCGCCGCCACCGCGATCCGAGCTTCCTGGGCCTCCAGGGTGGCCTCCACCAGTTGAAGGGAAGCCCTGCCGGCCTGGCGTTCCAGGGCCGAATAGCGAACGTTCAGGGCGTTCAGCTCGCCGCGGAGCTGGGCCAGCCTGACGAGCTTGGCTTCCCTGTCCGCTCGGGCCTGTGAGAGCTGCTGTCCGATAGGGGATGCAGCGGCTGGCGCCGAGACCAGGATGGCCGTGAGCGCGACGATCAGGGCGGAGCCCTTCGTTCGCATTCTTCCCCCGCCTCGTTCGCCCCCTCCATGATGGGCGCACGAGGGGCCCAGCGTAGAATCGGTCGTACCGCCATGGCAACTACCTCCGCCCGACCGTCCAAGGGACCCGTTTCGATGAAGCGCATAGGTGTGCTGACCGGCGGAGGGGACTGTCCGGGGCTGAACGGGGCCATCCGTGCCGTCGTCCGAAGCGCCATCGGGGGCCGGGGATGGGAAGTCGTGGGGTTCCGCAACGGCTGGCGCGGGGTGATGGACGGCGACGTCCTCAAGCTCTCGACCGAATCGGTGCGCGGGATCTTGCACCGGGGAGGAACCATCCTGGGCAGCTCGGGGGCCGATCCGTACCACGAGGGCGGCATCGACAGGGTCCGGGCCACGTTCGAGGAGCTCCGGATCGAAGGGCTGATCGCCATCGGCGGAGAAGGGACCCTGGGGGCGGCGGCCAGCATGACCGAGGAGGACCTCGCGGTCATCGGGATCCCCAAGACCATCGACAACGACCTCTGCGGCACGGACTTCTGCATCGGATTCCACACGGCCGTCGAGATCGCCACCGACGCCATCGACCGGCTGCACAGCACGGCGGAGAGCCACAACCGGGTGATGCTGGTGGAGGTGATGGGCAGGAGCGCCGGGTGGATCGCCCTGTTCGCGGGCACGGCCGGCGGCGGGGACGCGATCCTGATCCCCGAGATGCCGTTCGACCTCCGGGACGTGACCGCGCACCTGCAGCGGCGACATTCGCGAGGACGATCGTTCTCCATCGTGGTGGTGGCCGAGGGAGCCGTCCCAAAGGCCGGCACCCTGACCCTTCCCGAGTTCCCGGTGGACGAGCGGGGGTTCCCCCGGTTCGGGGGGATCTCCGCGCTCCTGGGCCAGGAGATCGAGCGGATGACCGGATTCGAGACACGGGTGACCGTCCTCGGCCATGTCCAACGGGGTGGCACGCCGGTGGCGAGCGACCGCATCCTGGCCACCAGGTTGGGTATCGCCGCCGTGGACGCCGCTGCGCGGGGAGAATGGGGGACGATGGTGGCGGCCAAGGGAAACGAGATCACCACCGTGCCACTCAAGGAAGCCATCGCCGAGGTCCGGCGGGTCCCAGAGGCGCTGTACCGGATGGCCGAGGTGTTCTTCGGATGAGGATCGGTGTGCTGACCGGCGGAGGCGACGTCCCGGGGCTGAACGCCTGCATCAAGGCGGTGACCAATCGGGCCGCCGAGGAGGGGCACTCGGTGGTGGGCATCCGCCGGGGATGGGCCGGGCTCCTCGAGTGCGATCCGGACGACGGCCAGTCGGTGGCGGCCAACACGGTGGCGCTCACGCCGGCGGTGGTGCGGACCATCGACCGGTCGGGCGGGACGTTCCTGCACACGTCCCGGACCAACCCGGCCAAGGTGAAGGCCAAGGACGAGCCGGCGTTCCTGCGGACCGAGGGGCCGGAGGACGAACCTCGTGACCACACGTCCCACGTCCTGAAGGCTCTGGAGCGGCTCGGGATCGACGCCATGATCCCCATCGGCGGCGACGACACGCTGTCGTTCGCCCTCCGGCTCCACGACGAGGGGGTGCCGGTGGTGGCCATCCCCAAGACCATGGACAACGACGTCCACGGAACCGACTACTGCATCGGGTTCTCCACGGCCATCACCCGGACGGTGAACTTCGCCCACCAGCTTCGCACCAGCGCGGGCTCGCACGAGCGCCTGGCGGTGGTGGAGGTGTTCGGCCGGTACAGCGGGGAAACGTCGCTCGTCTCTGCGTACCTGGCCGCTGTGGACCGTGCCATCATCTCCGAGGTCCCCTTCGACATCGGGCGCCTCGCCGGGTTGCTGATGCAGGACAAGGCGGCCAACCCCAGCAGGTACGCGATGATGACGATCTCCGAGGGCGCCACCATGGTCGGCGGCGAGATGGTGATGGGGAAGCACGAGGACGCCTACGGGCACCGCAAGCTCGGGGGCGTCGGCCAGATCACGGGCGAGGCCCTGAAGCAGATCACCGGCGAGGGGATCATCTACCAGCAGCTCGGGTACCTCATGCGGTCCGGCACGCCCGACTCCCTCGACCTCATGGTGGCCATCAACTACGCGGTCATGGCCGCGGACCTGGTGATCGAGGGGAACGTGGGGCGGCTGGTGGCCTTGCGCAACGGGAACTATGTGAACGTGCCGATCGCCGTGGTTCGCCAGGGGGTGAAGCGCGTCGACGTCGGGGCGCTGTACGACGTCCAGAACTACCGGCCGAAGATCCAGCACGTCGACGGCAAGCCGATGTTCCTGTACTGAACCTGGCCCATATACTGCCGGACCATGGGCGCCTACCTGGTCGACCTTCGCTCCGACACCGTCACCACGCCATCACCAGCCATGCGAACGGCCATGGCCCAAGCGAAGGTGGGGGACGACTGGTTCGGCGACGACCCCACGGTGAACCGGCTCCAGGACCGCGCGGCCGAGATCACCGGCAAGGAGGCTGCGCTGTACGTCCCCACGGGGACCATGGCCAACCAGATCGCGCTCCGATTGCACTTCCGGGGGACCGGTCACCTGGTCGTGGCGGAATCCCGGGCCCACGTGACCACGACGGAGGTCATGAGCGCCGCCGCCCTGTCGGGGATCGCCTTCAAGGCCATCGCCGGCGACGGCAGGGGACAGATCTCGGCGGACCAGGTGCGCCGTGCGCTGGAGCCCGATGAGCCCTACGACGTGGACGTGGTCGACCTCGTCTCGGTGGAGAACACCCACGGGCACGCGGGCGGGACCGTGATGTCGGTCGAAGACCTCCGGGCCATCCGCAAGGTGGCGCAGGAGGCTGGGCTCCCGGTGCACATGGATGGGGCGCGGATCTTCAACGCGGCGGTGGCGAGTGAGACCGACGTCGCCGAGTTCTGCGCCGAGGTGGACACCATGATGTTCTGCGTCTCCAAGGGTCTGGGCGCGCCGATCGGCTCGCTCGTCTGTGGGCCGGCCGACATGGTTCGGGAGGCCCGCCGGCTGAAGATCCTGTTCGGGGGGGCCTGGCGGCAGGCCGGGGTGGTCGCCGCCGCGGGCCTCGTGGCCCTGGAGGATGGCCCCGCCCGCCTCCACGAGGACCACGTCCGAGCCCGCCGCCTGGCGGAGGGCGTGGCCGAGGCGATGCCCGGCGCGCTCGATCCGGAAGCGGTTGAAACGAACATGGTCTACGTGGACACCGAAGCGGTGGGGATGGAGCCGCTCGATGCCATCGCCCGGCTGAAGGAACAGCGCGTGGGCGGGACCTTCGTGTCCGGGAAGGTGCGGATGGTCACCCACGTCGATGTGACCGATCAGGACATCGAGACGGCCATCGCGGCGTGGCGAACTGTCGCGGCGGCCGCGCGCGGGGAGGGACGATGAAGTTGTTCGGCCAGCGATACCCGGAGGAGATCGCTAAGCGCGTCCCGCCCGGCCAGCGCCTGGTGAAGGGGTGGCCCGTGCTCCACTACGGGCCCATCCCCACGTTCGACGAGGGCACCTGGGACCTCGATGTGTCCGGGGCCGTCGAGAACCCCTACACCCTCACCTACAGCGAACTGAAAGGCCTCGGCCCCGACGACGTTCAGGCAGACATGCACTGCGTCACCGGGTGGTCGACGCTCGATAACGAATGGACGGGCATCCCGTTCCGGGTCCTTGCCGAGAAGGCCGGGCCCAGGCCCGAGGCGAAGTGGGTCATCGCCCATTGCGACTACGGATACACCTCGGACCTCTCGCTCCAGGCCATGCTGGACGACGACGTCCTCGTGGCCTGGGCTCACAACGGTGAGCCGCTCGCGCCCGAGCACGGGTTCCCCCTCCGCCTGGTCGTTCCCAAGCGCTATGCGTGGAAGAGCGCGAAGTGGCTGCGGGGACTGGAGTTCGCCGAGCAGAACAAGCGCGGATTCTGGGAGGTGCGCGGGTACCACGTCCACGCCGATCCCTGGCGCGAGGAGCGGTACTCCTACCAGGAAGGCTCACGCGCCGAGCTCGAGCCCTAGCCTTCAGTCGGCGGCGAGGCGGCGAAGGGTCGCGATGTCGCGCGCGTGATCCTCGAGTCGGCCCGGCGTCTCGACGACGAGCGCGAGGTCCTGGACCTCGGGTCGGTGGAGGATCTCGAAGAAGCCCTCCACCCCGATGCCGCCCTGACCGATGTGTTCGTGGCGATCGCGTCGGGATCCTCGTTCGTACTTCGCATCGTTCGCGTGGATGAGGACGAGCCGATCGTCCAAGCCACTCGCCTGCAGCTCCTCGAAGCAGGCCGCCACCCCTTCGGGCTCGTCGAGCGCATACCCCGCGGCGAACAGGTGGCACGTGTCGGCACAGAGCTTCAACCGGTGATCGTCCACCGCGTCGAACAGGCGGGCTGCCTCGGGGAACGTGGCGGCAACCGAGCCGGCGGTCCCCGCGGTGAGCTCAACGACGACGTCGCAGTCGCCCTGTGGCGGAACGGCTCGCAACGCCGCAACCGCTCGGTGGAAGGCCTCAGCGGGCTCGCCCGGACCACCGGACCCGGCATGGACGACGTAGCCGTTCGCGCCGACGCTCGAGGCGGCCGCCACCGAGCGGCGCACGACATCGATCGATCGCTCCAGGAACTCGGGAACGGGCGACGCGAGGTTCACCACGTAGGGGGCGTGCACGAACATCGGACCGAGACCGGACTGGGCCCATGCTTCGCGGAACGCGTCTGCCTCCTTGGCGGAGATCCGGGGCGCCGCCCATGCTCGGGGGTTGGAGATGAAGACCTGGATGGCGTCCGCGCCGCACTCGTGCGCGGCCCGGATGGCCGACAGGAGGCCGCCCCTGGTGGGGACGTGGGCCCCGATCCTCACGCCACGTAGAGCGTCACCGTGGAGCCGGCCCGGACCCTGGTCCCGCCCTCGGGCAGCTGGCCTCTGACCGTGTCGCCGTTCGAGCCCGGCAATGTGATGACCGAGGCGTGCAGGCCAAGGGCCTGGATCGCCGCGACGGCCTCGGTTCGGGTCTTCCCCACGAAGCTGGGAACCTCGAAGAACTTCGGCCCAAGCGACACCACGATGGTGACGGCTTCGCCGGGCTGGAGCTTGGCTCTGGGGTCGGGGTCCTGAGCGATCACCTGGCCACGGGGTGCGCCGTCGGAGTACTCCCCTTCTCTGTTCACCACCCAGGGGGTCAACATGCGCCTGGCCTGCTCCTCGGACCTTCCCACCACCTTGGGCACCGGTTGGGGCGTGGGGCCTTTGCTCAGGACCACGTCGATCGCGCTCCCTTGGGGGGCTGTTCCGCTCCCCGGCTCGCTCTGGCCGATGATCCGACCCTCCGGGAACCGGTCGCTGAATCGCGCACTTCGCTTGCCCAGCGCGAGGTGGGCCTCCCGCAAGAGGTCCCGGGCCTCGGGGATCGCCTTCCCCACGAGGTCGGGCACCGGCACGGGTCGAGGGCCAAGGGACGGCGTCAGCGTCACCTTCGTCCCGGTGCGAACGACCGTCCCGGGAGGTGGCTGGACCTGCAGGACGCGGCCTGCCTGCACCTGGAGCGAGTAGCGACCGGCGCCCACCGAGACCTCGAGGTCGGCGTCGGCGACGCGAGCCGTGGCGACGGCGACCGGCAGGCCGAGGACCCGTGGGACGTCCACGTTGTGGGGGATCAGATACGTCCATCCGCCCCACGCCGCGGCCGCCACGGCGAGCACCCCGAGCAACGAGCCCAGGAGCCATGCACCTCGCCGCCGCCGTCCGGTTGCCCTGTCGCGGGGGATGACCACGGTCGGGGCGCGTCCCGGGTCTCGCTGCTGCGACGACGCAGGCACCTCACGGACCAGCTGCTGGATCGGCGGGGCGGCCGGGAACGTCGCGGCCTCGGCGGCGAGGTCCCGACGCGCTTCGGTGGCCGACTCCGGACGGAGCTCCCGGTCCTTCTCCGTCATCGATCCCACCCAGCCGTCGAGGCCCTTCGGCACCGTCGTGTTTCGGGCCGAGGGCCGGGGGACGCGATCGCGCAGATGCGTGTACGCGATGGCCACCGGCGTCTCGCCGTT
>JBOGVH010000136.1:0-2762 GCA_050695235.1 Actinomycetota bacterium | reverse complement strand
CGACAACTCCTTCGAGACGAACTGCTGGCTGATCGGCGCCGATGACACCGATGACGCCGTCGTGGTCGATCCGGGTTTCTCCCCGGGTAGGATCCGGGCCCTGCTGCTCGCGGCGGGGAAACGACCCCACGCGGTTCTGGCCACCCACGGCCACTTCGATCACATCGGGGCGGCCGCCGAGTTGTGCGGAGACGATCTCCCGTTCTACATCCACGAGGCGGATGCGCCGGCGCTGTCGGACCCCCATGGCTGGGGGGCGGGGCACGAGGTGCCTCCGGTGCCGGTGAAGGACGTGCGGACCGTGATCGAGGGGGAGGTGCTCACGTTCGCCCGCTTTCGGATCGAGGTGATGCACACCCCCGGGCACACGCCGGGGAGCGCCTGCTTCGTCACCGACGGCTGGGTCCTGTCGGGGGACCTGGTGTTCGCCGGTTCCATCGGGCGGAGCGACTTCCCCAACAGCTCGTCGCGGGACATGCAGTGGAGCCTCCGACGATTCCTCGACCTGCCCGACCCGCTCGACGTGTTCCCGGGCCACGGGCCTCGGACCACGGTGGGAGGAGAACGGTCGAGGAATCCGTTCCTCGCGGAGCTGTAGGCGGATGGAGCCTGCCCCGCCTCGGGGGACCACGGATCTGCTCCCGCCGCAGTCCGAAAGGATGCGGCGCCTCTATGACCTGGCGCACGGCGTGGCCACCCTGTACGGGTATCGCTACGCAGAAACGCCCGCGTTCGAATCGACGGAGCTGTTCGTCAGGACGTCGGGAGCCACGAGCGAGGTCGTGCAGAAGGAGATGTACACCTTCGAGGACAAGGGTGGCCGCCAACTCACGCTCCGGCCGGAGGGGACGGCGCCGGTCGTCCGGGCCGTCCTGGGTGGGGGCGCGGAGGTGAGCCTGCCGTTCAAGGGCTACTACGTGGAACCGATGTGGCGGTACGGCCGCCCACAGAAAGGAAGGCTGCGCGAGTTCCGTCAGTTCGGCGTGGAGGTGGTGGGCTCCGGGCTCCCCGCCGCCGACGCCGAGACCATCCTGCTCGGTCACGAGTACCTGCAGCTGGCCGGGATCCGGGACCTTCGGCTCGAGGTGAACTCCCTGGGCGACGAGGTCTGCCGTCCCGAGTACCGCGAACGGCTCCTGGCCTACCTCGAAGCGAACCGGGAACGGCTGCGGGACGAGCACCGGGACCGCTTCCGAGAGAACCCCCTTCGCGTGCTCGACTGCAACGACGAGTCCTGCCGCGCGGTGGCCCGCGACGCGCCGAAGATCGTCGACCATCTCTG
Organism: Actinomycetota bacterium; assembly: GCA_050695235.1. Lineage (GTDB taxonomy): Bacteria > Actinomycetota > UBA4738 > UBA4738 > HRBIN12 > AC-69. Next base: position 1,480 of record JBOGVH010000136.1, on the reverse strand, counting down.
CGGGCCATGCCGGGAGCACTACGACGGGGTCCTGCGCGCACTGGACGATGAGGGCCTGACCTATCACCAGGTGGACACGCTCGTTCGCGGGCTCGACTACTACGTCCGCACCGCGTTCGAGTACGTGAGCCCGGTCCTCCCCGTGGGCCAGGCCAGCGTGGGCGGGGGGGGCCGGTACGACGGCCTCGCCGAGGTGCTGGGGTTGACCCCGACGCCGGGGGTGGGGTTCGCCCTCGGCCTGGAGCGCATCCTGATCGCGCTGGACGCCGGAGGGGTCCACGACCTGGCGGCGAGGTTCGGGGTCTTCGTGGTGACCGTGGGTCCAAACGCGTTCCCCGCCGGCAGGGAGCTCGTTCGCGCGTTCCGCCGGGCGGGGGTGCCCGCGCAGGTGCCGTTCGAGGACCGGCCGTTGAACGCACAGTTCCGGATGGCGGATCGCTCGGGCGCGGCGTATGCGGCGGTCCTCGGCGAGCGAGAGCTGAGCGACGGGACGGTGACCATCCGCCGGCTCGCCGACGGTGTGGAGGAGACCGTGCCTCGGGAGGAAGCCGTGAAACGGTTGGCGAGCGGCGATGTCTGAGCTCGCGACCTCCATGCGCACCCACGCGTGCGGAGAGCTCCGGGGAAGCGACGTCGGATCCGAGGTGGCCGTGTGCGGATGGGTGGCTCGCCAGCGGGACCACGGCGGGCTGACCTTCGTGGACCTCCGAGATCGCGAGGGCATCGTGCAGTTGGTGTTTCACCCGGAGGAGGTGCCGGAGGCTCAGCAGGTGGCTCAGCAACTCAAGACCGAATCGGTCATCCGAGTGATCGGGGAGGTTCGCCGACGGCCCGAAGGTACCGTGAACCCGGGGCTGTCGACCGGCGAGGTGGAGGTGGCCGTTCGTACCGTCGAGGTCCTCGCCGTGTCCGACACGCCTCCGTTCCCGGTGGAGGACCGGATCGAGGCCGACGAGCTCCTGCGGCTCACCTACCGCTACCTGGACCTCCGCCGCCCCGAGATGACCCGGGTGCTGCAGCTCCGCCACGCCATCAGCCGGATCATCCGCGACCACATGGAGGGCTTGGCGTTCGTCGAGGTGGAGACGCCGTTCCTGACCCGGAGCACTCCCGAGGGGGCCCGTGACTTCCTGGTGCCGGCCCGGCTGTGGCCCGGCACCTTCTACGCGCTCCCACAGTCCCCGCAGCAGCTCAAGCAGCTGCTGATGGTGGCCGGTCAGGACCGCTACTACCAGATCGTGCGGTGCCTCCGCGACGAGGCTCCCCGAGCCGATCGCAGCTTCGAGTTCACCCAGCTCGACATGGAGATGTCGTTCGTGAACGAGGAGGACGTCTTCCGGGTCATCGAGCCGCTGTACGCGAGGATCGTGGCCCAGATCAAGAGCGTCGTGGTCCCGGTGCCGTTCCGGCGCCTCACCTACGCCCAGATGATGGCCCGCTACGGGACGGACCGCCCCGACCTCCGGTACGGGATGGAGCT
>JBOGVH010000135.1:0-2661 GCA_050695235.1 Actinomycetota bacterium | reverse complement strand
ACCGAAGCGTTGTACGCCCTGTACCCGGTGTTCAAAGCCCAAGCGGCGTTCCCGGACCTGGACGCCGACGATGCCGCTCAGGAGATCGAGAACCTGTTCAAGGAGTGGGAGGGCCGGATCGCGGTCCGAGGCGTCTATTCGACGGTGGGGTTTCGGGCCGACTCGGACCTCATGCTGTGGCTGATCGGGCCGAGCCCCGACGAGATGCAGGGCGCCCTGGTGCAGTTCCGCCGTACGGTTGCGGGCCGGCTGCTCGACCCCGTCTGGATGTTCATGGGCGTGGTGAAGCCGGCCGAGTTCACCTCGGACCACTCCCCGGCCTTCGCCAGGGGAGAGCCGCCGAAGCGGTTCCTGAACGTCTATCCGTTCGTCCGAACCTCGGAGTGGTACCTGCTCCCGCCCGGGGAACGCGAGGCCCTGCTCCGAGAGCACGGCGAGCGGGGACGTCGGTTCCCCGACGTCCTGGCCAACACCACCAGCGCGTTCGGCATCAACGACTGGGAGTGGATCCTGGCCTTCGAGGCCGACGACCTGGGGCGCATCGTGGAGTGCATCAGAGCGCTCCGCCAGTCGCCGGCACGGCGGTACACGAAGGAGGAGGTCCCGTTCGTCACCGGCATCCGAAAAGACGTCCGGGAAGCCCTCACCGACCTCACGTAGCGCATAATTGGAGCGTCGCCGTTCGAAGGGAAGACCGTGCACGCCAAGGACAAGGGCCGCGAGAAGAGCCAGAAGCGGCAGCCGCAGAAGAACATCAAGGAGAAGCGGGCCGCCAAGCGGGCCAAGAAACAGGGCGGCCGGACCGGCCATATCACCACCACATCGCAGTAGCTCCCCGTGTTCGAGCTGCTCGAGGGATGGGACGGCGAGGAGGTCGCCGTCCGATTCGACCGTGACCTCGCGACATGGATGTTCGTCTGCGTGCACTCCACCCGGCTGGGACCTGCCTGCGGCGGGACCCGGATGAAGTCCTACGCCGAGCCAGGCAACGCACTTCGTGATGGCCTTCGGCTCTCGGGCGCCATGACCGCCAAGAACGCGGTAGCCGGGCTTCCGCTTGGCGGCGGCAAGGCCGTCCTCGCGGTGCCGGAGGTTCCTCAAGGGGATCGGCGCCGCCAGCTCTTCCTTCGGTACGGCGATCTCGTTCGCTCCCTCGGCGGGACGTACATGACGGCCTGCGACATGAACACATCCGAACGCGACATGGACGTCGTCGGAGAACGGTGCCCGTACGTGTTCGGCCGGAGTGTCGTCTGCGGGGGATCGGGCAGCTCGGCGCCCGCCACGGCGACCGGCGTGTTCCACGGGATCCGCGCGAGCATCGCCCACGCATTCGGCTCGTCCGATCTGGAGGGCCGAACGGTGCTGGTCCAGGGGGTGGGTTCGGTGGGTCGGAGCCTGGCCCGGCAGCTGGGGCAGGCCGGGGCTCGGTTGTTGGTCACCGACGTCGACCGGGCCCGAGCCGTTGAGGCCGCGGAGGCCCTGGGGGCCGAGATCGTAGCCCCCGAGGACGCGTTTCGGGTGGCCTGCGACGTGTTCTCGCCAAACGCGACCGGCGGGATCCTGTCCTCGGAGACGATCGCCGAGCTTCGGTGCCGCATCGTGGCCGGCGCGGCCAACAACCAGCTGGCCCGTCCGGAGGACGCGGAGCTGTTCGGGCCGCTGGGCATCCTGTACGCGCCGGACTACGTGATCAACGCCGGCGGAATCATCCATCTGGCTTCGCTCGAGCTGTTGGGGGAGGACGAGGCCAAACGCGACATGCGACTGCTCGGCATCGGCGAGGCCCTGACCGAGGTGTTCGAGGCGGCAGCGGCCGAAGACCTCTCCACCGGGGCGGCCGCCGAACGGATCGTCGAACGACGGCTGGCGACCGCCGCTTGACGGGATCGGCCGGCACCCGGAGCATCTGAGCCATGAGAGACCTCGCATCGATGGAGTGCGTGCCGTGCCGGGGTGGCGTTCCGCCGCTCGGGCACGAGGAGGCCATGACGTTCCTGGCAGACCTGGGAGGGGGGTGGCAGGTAGTGGAGGACCATCACCTGGAAAAGGAATACCGGTTCAAGGACTTCCGGGAAGCCCTCGATTTCACGAACATGGTAGGTGAGCTTGCGGAGGAGGTTGGCCACCACCCCGATATCTCGCTGGCCTGGGGCAAGGTCAAGGTGACGATCTGGACCCACAAGATCGATGGCCTGAACGAGGCCGACTTCGTGTTCGCCGCGAAGGCTGACCGGGCGCTCCAGGAATCGCAGGCCGCGTCGGGCTGAACCTCAGCCTGGGAGCGCTCAGCCCCTGAACGCTCAGCCTCGGAAAGACGACGCGGCCTCGACGGTTCGCTCGATCTCCTGGGGGCCGTGGGTCGTCGACAAGGTCCACATCTCGAATCCGGACGGGGGCAGGTACACGCCGCGGCCCAGCACGTGGTGGAAGAACCGGGCGAACCGTTCGTGGTCGGCGGCTCTCGCCTGGCCGAAGGTGCGCACCGGACCCCTTGTGAAGAACACGCTGAGCATCGTCTCGATCCGATTCACGGTGGCCTCGACGCCGGCACGGTCGAAGCATTCCTCCAGGCCCGCGGCGAGCTCATCCGCGGTCTTTACCAGCTCCGGATAGGGATTCCGCTCCCGGGCCAGGTCGAGCGCCGCGATCCCTGCGGCC
>JBOGVH010000134.1:0-6713 GCA_050695235.1 Actinomycetota bacterium | reverse complement strand
ACCAGGTACTGCTGGCCCCGGCGTACACGAGCACCGATGAGGAGCTCGCCGAGATGGTCGAGCGATTCGCTGCCACGATGGTCGACGTGGAGCGAACGATCAAGCGAGCGCTGACGAGCCCGATGGCCGGAACGTGATCTCCGACGCCCGCGCCGGGGACGGGGACGGGGACGGGGAGTTCGTCCTCCTCGGGATCCCCGACGTCAACGGGTCGATCCGAGGCAAGGCCTTGCGGCCCGCCGCGTTCGACTCGGCGGTACGTCACGGAACGGTGATGACCGACCTGATCCTGGGCCTCGACCCGGTGGACACCCCCATCACCGACTTCGAACGGTTCGGCATCCGGACCGGGGCGGCCGACCTGGTCGTGCACCCGGATCCCGAGACCCTCCACGAGCTGACGTGGCGTCCGGGATGGCGCGTCTGCCTGGCCACCCCGAGCTGGCCCGACGGCACCCCCTGCGACTTCGCCCCGCGAGAGGTGTTCCGCCACGTGCTGGACGAGATGGGGGAGCTCGGCTACGAGCCCATGGCCGCGCTGGAATACGAGATCCGGCTGTGGGATAGCGGCGGACAGCCCATGTCGAGCGGCATCAGCTACAGCCTCACGGAGATCGGACAATACGGCGAGTTCGTGTCCCAGCTCGTCCCGGCGCTCGAAGGACTGGGCGTCGACCTCTCCGCCGTGCACACGGAGGCGGGTCCCGGGTTGCTCGAGCTGAACCTGGAGCCCCGGCGAGGCCTCCGCGCCGCCGACGACGCCGCCCTCGTGAAGTTCGCCGTGAAAGAGTTGGCGGCGTCGATGGGGATGCGCGCGAGCTTCCTGGCGAAGACCGCGCCGGGTGAGGAGGGATCGAGCGGGCACATCCATTTCTCGTGCTGGGACGGTGAGACGAACGCCTTCGCCGCGCCGGATGCGGCGGACCTCGTGCCGCCGACGTTCGGCGCGGCCATCGCCGGCGTGCTGGAGCACCTGCCCGCCGCCTCCCTGTTGTTGAACCCGAACGTGAACTCGTACAAGCGCCTGGTCCCGGGGTGGTTCGCCCCGATCAACGCCACGTGGGGATACGAGAACCGTTCATGCGCCGTGCGAGCCATCCGCTCGGACCGGCCGGACCTGTGGCGCTTCGAGTGCCGGAGGCCGGGCGCCGACGCCAATCCCTACCTCGCCCTGGCCGCCGTGACCGCCTCCGCCGCCGACGGCATGAAGAACAAGGCGGAGCCGCCGCCGCCGATCCAGGGCGACGCCTATTCGCTGGCGGATCTCCCGGAGCTGCCCGGATCGCTCGAGTCGGCAATCCGGGCATTCGAGGGGGACCGGGCGTTGCGGTCGGCGCTCGGCGAGGGATTCAGCGCGTACTACAGGACGTCCCGAGCATGGGAGCTCAAGGCCTGGCGCGAGACCGTTACCGACTGGGAACGCGAGCGGTACGGGCGCTCGGTCTAATTACGCCTCCGAGAAGTAGACGTTCTTCACCTCGGTGTACAGGTTCACCGCGTGTATGCCCATCTCTCGGCCGATACCACTGCGCTTGTAGCCTCCGAACGGCGCCTCGGTGTGCACACTGTGCGAGGAGTTCACGCTGATGACCCCGGTGCGGATGGCCTTCGCCACCCGGATGGCCCGTCCGAGGTCCCGCGTCCAGATCGATCCCGAGAGCCCGTATTCGGTCTCGTTGGCCAGGCGGATGGCCTCCTCCTCGGTGTCGAACGGGATCAGACAGGCCACCGGCCCGAAGATCTCCTCCTGGGCCACCCGCGTGTCGTTGCGGACGTCGGCGAGGACGGCCGGCCGGAGGTAGAACCCACCCTCGCCGCCGGCCACCTGCGGGATGTCGCCTCCGGTCACGAGGCGCGCCCCCTCCTTCTGGCCGATCTCCAAATATTCGAGCGAGGTCTCCCGCTGGCCGGCCGAGATCATCGGCCCGAGCTCCGTCTCCTTCGCGAGGGGCGGCCCCACCCTGAGCTCGTCGGTCCGCTTGGCCATGGCCGCGACGACGTCGTCGTAGGCGGACCGCTCGACGAACACGCGGCTGCGAGCGCAGCAGTCCTGCCCCGTGTTTGCGAACACCGCCCACACGGAGCGTTCGACCGCCGTGTCCATGTCGGCATCGGCGAAGACCACGTTCGCGGACTTGCCGCCGAGCTCCAGCGAGACGCGCGTGATGTTCCGGGCGGCGAGGGCCATGATCTTCGACCCCACCTCGGTCGAGCCGGTGAACCCCACCTTGTTCACCCTGGGGTCGGTGACCAGAGCATTGCCCACCGCCGAGCCCGGCCCCGGAAGGACCGAGATCGCCTCCGGCGGGAGGCCTGCCTCGACCAGGATCTCGGCCAGGCGGAGCACCGACAGCGGCGTGTACGAGGCCGGCTTGACCACGATGGTGTTCCCACACGCGAGGGCCGGCGCGATCTTCCACGTCGAGATGACGAGCGGGAAATTCCACGGCGTGATGAGGGCGCACACGCCCACCGGCTCACGGAGGGTAACGTCGAGCCCCGGATCCTGGATGGGAACGGTTTCCCCGAAGATCTTGTTGGCCGCCCCGCCCCAGTACTCGAGGGTGTCGGCCACGATCCCGATCTCGTCCCGGGCGTCGCGTATCGGCTTCCCGGCGTTTCGGGCCTCGAGCCGCGCCAGGTCCTCCAACCGCTCCCGAACCAACGTCGAGGCCCGGAGCAGCACGCGCCCCCGGACCGTGGCGGAGGTCCTCGGCCAGGGGCCCTCATCGAATGCCCGAACGGCCACGTCGACCGCCCGCCGGGCGTCTTCCGGACCGGCCTCGGCCACCTCCGCCATCGGGGCGCCGGTCCCCGGCTCGATCACCCCGAACGTCCTGCCCTCGACGGCGGGCCGGCCCTCGCCGCCCAGGACCAGCAGCTCGGTGGTCATCGTCCCTCCTCTGATATGGGGTTCGGTCTCGATACGAGCGCGGCGCGATGATACCGGCACTCGCTCCGGCGTGTCGGTGACGCGGGGCCACCAGCGGGTCGACCGGGTCGTGAAGGAGTCAGGGCCCGGTACGATCCGGTGACCATGGAAACGGTGCGCTCGAACGACGGCACCACCATCGCGTTCGAGCGGGTGGGCCGGGGACCGTCGGTCATCATCGTCGGTGGTGCCTTGAGTGATCGATCGGCGGGAGCTCCCCTCGCGGGGCTCCTATCGCAGCGGTTCACGGTGATCACGTTCGATCGCCGGGGCCGAGGAGACAGTGGTGATGCGGCAACGTATGCGGTTGAGCGCGAGGTCGAGGACCTCGGAGCCTTGGTCGCGGAGGCCGGCGGCGCCGCGTCGGTGTTCGGACATTCCTCGGGGGCGGTCCTGGCCCTCGAGGGTGCCGTCCGCGGCCTCCCGATCACCAAGCTCGCGGTCTACGAGCCGCCGTTCATCGTCGACGACAGCCGCCCGTTGCTGCCCGATGACTACGGGCCGCGGCTGACCGAGTTGGTTTCCGCCGGCCGACGGGGAGACGCCGTCGAGCTGTTCATGACCGCGGCGGTGGGGGTTCCCGCCGAGATGGTGACCGAGATGCGGGGCTCGCCGATGTGGCCGGCCATGGAGGCCCTGGCCCATACGCTCCATTACGACGGCGCCGTCATGGGCGACACGATGGAGGGCAACCCCGCCTCGATGAAGCGATGGGCATCCGTCACGGTCCCCACGCTCGCGATGGACGGCGGGGCCAGCCCGGAATGGGCCCGAAACGCCGTCCGCGCACTCGTGGGGGTCCTTCCCGACGCGCAGCACCTGACGCTGGAGGGTCAGACGCACGCGGCGGACCCCGAGGTTGTCGCGCCGGCCCTCGAGAGGTTCTTCGCCGCGTGAGCCCGGCGCCGGCTTGCCGGCAAGTCTTCCGGCTCCCATCCGGCGATAGGGTTTGATCCAGGTCACGGCCCATGGAGGTCGCGGGGATGACGTTTCGTGGCTGGCCGGCGGAGGCTCTCGAGTTCTTCGAGGGACTCGAGGCCGACAATTCGAAGACCTACTGGCAGCGGAACAGGGAGGTCTACGAATCGATGGTTCGCGCCCCCATGGAGAAGCTGCTGGAGGAGCTCGCGCCTGAGTTCGGCGAGGGCCGCATCTTTCGACCCTATCGGGATGTTCGATTCAGCCCCGACAAGTCGCCCTACAAGACCAACATCGGAGCAGTGATCGGGGATGGCTACATCCAGCTCACCGCCGATGGATTGGGCGCGGGATCGGGAATGTGGGAGATGGCTCCGGACCAGCTCGAGCGCTACCGGGCGGCGGTGAGCGAGGATCGGTCCGGTGGCAAGCTCGTCGATCTAGTGTCGAAGGCCTCCGCGGCCGGGGTGGAGGTGACCGGCCACGAGGTCCTGAAGACTGCCCCGAGGGGGTTCCCCAAGGATCATCCCCGGATCGAGCTCCTCCGGTACAAGGGCTTGATCACGTGGCGCGAGTGGCCCGCGGCAGCATGGCTTGGAACCCGGCGAGTCAAGGATCGAGTGGTCGAGTTCCTTCGACTCTCCAAGCCGCTGAACGACTGGCTGCGAACGCACGTTGGTCCGTCGACCCGGCCCGAGCGGCGGCGATAGTCTTCGTGGCTGGGCCACTCAGGAAGGAGGGGTATGAACCTGAACAGCATCATGATCGGGTCCGAGGACCCACAGCGCTTGGCGGATTACTACGCCGGCCTGTTCGGCAAGCCCGCCTGGGAAGACGGGGACTTCAAGGGGTGGCAGATCGGCACCGGCTTCGTCTCCGTCGGGCCGCACGATCAGGTGAAAGGCAAGAACGCCCACCCGGGCCGGGTGATGTGGAACATCGAGACTTCCGACGTGAAGGGCGAGTTCGAACGGCTCAAGGCCTCCGGAGGGACCGTCGTCCAGGAGCCATATCAGCCGGAAGGGGCGCCCGAGATGTGGGTGGCCACGTTCTCCGACCCGGACGACAACTACTTCCAGCTCATGAGCCCGATGTAGCGATCGCCCTCGGCGTTCCTCGGCGTTCCGCTCACGCTCCTCGTCGCTGGGCGCGCTCCCTCTGCGGCACGCTCCCCTGGTCCCTAGCGCGAGACCATCCGGCCCACGGCTCCCATCAGCTCTTGCGCCTGCTCTTCCGGGTCGCTCGGGCCTCCGTGACCGCCGATCAGGCAGTGGCGGACGTGGCCGTCCAAGAGACCGAGTCCGACCTTGTCCAACGCTGCTCTGACGGCGTTGATCTGGGTCACGACATCGATGCAGTAGCGATCCTGCTCGACCATCTTTGCCACGCCCCGGACCTGTCCCTCGATCTTGGCCAGGCGCTCCATCAGCTGATCCTTGGTCGCGGTGTACCCGCGCGTCTGGGCTGCCACGGTTGCCTCCGTCCCTCGTCCGTGTTCGGTTGACGATTGTACCCCTCCAGGGTATAGGTATCAACGGGATGATCGGGACGGAGATCTTGGTGACCGGCTTGGGCGTGGGGCTCGTCGCGTTGCTCAGCTGGTTCTTCTTTGGGCCGAAGCAGGCGAGGCGAGCCGAGCTCCGCGGTGGGATGCAGGAGGTGGAGATCACCGTCAAGGGTGGTTACTCCCCGAACCTCATCAGGGTGAAGGAGGGCGTGCCCCTGCGACTCATCTTCGATCGGCAGGAGAACAGCGATTGCTCCTCGCGCGTCGTGTTCCCGGACTTCGGAGTGAGCACGTCGCTCGCTGCGTTCGGCCGGACGACCGTGGAGCTCATGCCCGCGCGGACGGGGGAGTTCGGCTTCGCCTGCGGGATGAACATGCTCCACGGCACGCTCGTGGTTGAGGCAGGAAACGGCTCAGGCGAGATGCCGGCCGAGATGCCGGAGACTTCGCCCGGCGCCTCGAACACCGTACCCCCGACGGCTCACACGCATGAGGTGGCCAGGGCCGTCGGCGTAGGACCGACTCGAGAGGTCGGCGGCACGACTCGAGTTGAGTTCTCGCTTCGGGCCGACGGTGTTGCCTGCCCGACGTGCATGACGAACATCGAATCGCTGCTCGACCGACTTCCGGGCGTCGACCGTGTCGAGGCCAACTACGGCGCCGAACGCGTGATGGTCGACTTCGACCCGACCAAGATCCGGACCGAGGAGATGCGCCGCGCCATCGGGGCCGCCGGGTACCGACTCGAGGAGCGGCGTGAGCCCGGCTCGGCGGAGACCGAGGACGCGGAGGCGATCGCGCGGGGCGCCGAGATCCGGGACCTCTCGCGCCGCGTCGTGCTCGGTGCGATCCTCACGGCGCCGGTGCTCATCGCCATCATGGCCACGCAGTTCTTCGACGTGACCTGGGTACCGGACTTCCTGTTGAATCGGTGGGTGCAGCTCGCGTTCATCGCGCCCGTGATGCTCTATACGGGCTGGCCGATCCACCGCACCGGCTGGCTCATCCTCAGCCACCGCACGGCCGACATGAACTCCCTCATCACGATCGGCACGTCGGCGGCATTCGGCTACAGCCTGTTCGTGACGGTCGCTCCCGGCGCGGTTCCAGAGGCGCTTCGAGAGGTCTACTTCGAAGCCGTCGGCGTGATCCTCACGCTGATCCTGCTCGGCAGGCTGCTCGAGGCGAGAGCCAAGGCCGGGACCGGCGAGGCGATCCGCAAGCTCATCGGGCTCCAAGCCAAGACCGCTCGCATCGCTCGCGACGGAAAGGAGCGGGAGATCCCGATCGAGGACGTCGAAGTCGGCGACGTCATCCTCGTCCGGCCCGGCGAGAAGATCCCGGTCGACGGAGAGG
>JBOGVH010000133.1:0-2334 GCA_050695235.1 Actinomycetota bacterium | reverse complement strand
GCCGTGTACCTGTGCCAGGACGAGCCGCTCGAGGGGAACCCCTCGACCGTGGTGGACGCGACCGACGAGCGGCTCCGGGTCCTTCGGACCGGGTCGCTCGGTGAGGCCGAGCTCATCGAGGCGCTGGAGTCCTGAGACGCGTGGCATCGGCCCGCGGACGGGCGGAGGGCCGATGCTAGACTCCCGCTAGACTCCCGCTAGACTCCCGCTCGATCCCATGGCGCAGGTCCTCCTGGTATGCACCGGCAACATCTGCCGCTCGCCGATGGCGGAGGCCCTGCTTCGCTCGACTCTCCAACGCCGCCTCGGTGACGCCGCGCCCGCTCTCGCCTCCGCTGGCACGATCGCCCGCGACGGCGCGCCCGCGATGCCCGAGGCGGTGGAGGCGGCCGCAGAGCTCGGGGTGGACGTCTCGAGTCACTCGGCCCGTCGTCTCCGCCCCGAGGACATCCGTGGTGCCGACCTGATCGTCGGGATGGCGACGGAGCATCTCGAGGATGTCCAGGCCCTCGTCCCGGAGGCGGAGTCCAGGACGTTCACGTTGAAGGAGCTGGTTCGCCTCCTCGAGGACACCGGCCCGCGGCCGGTGGGCGCCACGGCTTCCGACGGGGGCCTTGCGGGCGCGGTGAGCGATGCCCACCGGCGTCGCACGGGATCACCGGCCATCTCGGACGAGGACCAGGACGACGTCATGGATCCGCTGGGGCTCTCCCTCCACGGCTACCGGGTCGTGGCCTCCGAGCTGGAGGACCTGTGCGAGCGGCTGGCGAGCGGCCTGTACGGCAGCCGCGCCGTCGCCTCGAGGCGGGTGGGCTGAGCCGGTGCGGATCGCCATCGGCTCGGACCACGCGGGCTTCCCCCTGAAAGAGGAGCTGAAACGGGTGCTGAAGGAGCTGGGGCACGAGGTGACCGACCTCGGGACGGACTCCGAGGAGCCGGTGGACTACCCGCTGTTCTGCGTGAAGGTGGCCCGGGCCGTCGCGGAGGGAAGATCCGAGCGCGGGATCGTGCTCGGGGGTTCGGGGCAGGGAGAGCAGATGACGGCGAACAAGGTGCAGGGGATCCGGGCGGCGCTGGCCAACGACCTGTACACGGCCCGCCTGTCTCGCCAGCACAACGACGCGAACATCCTGTCGATGGGCGCCCGGATCGTGGCCCCCACGCTGGCCCGGGAGATCATGGAGCTGTGGCTGGCCACTCCGTTCGAGGGGGGACGTCACGTCCGCCGGCTGGAGGAGATCTCGCTGATCGAGCGAGGCGAGCTGTGACCCGCGATGGCTTCGTGGCCGACTGGGAAGCGCTGCGGCGCACGGACCCCGAGGTCGCCGCGGCCATCGCGGACGAGCTGAACAGGGAACGCACCACGCTCAGGCTGATCGCCTCGGAGAATTACGCGAGCCCGGCCGTGCTCGCGGCGATGGCATCCACGATGAACAACAAGTATGCGGAGGGATATCCGGGCCGCCGGTACTACGGGGGGTGCGAGTTCGTCGACGTCTCCGAGACGCTGGCCATCGAGCGGACGAAGCAGGTGTTCGGCGCGGAGCACGCGAACGTCCAACCGCACGCGGGGGCGCAAGCAAATCTGGCCGTGTTCGGCGCGTTCCTCCGTCCGCTGTCCGACGACAAGGTCCTGGCACTGAAGCTCTCGCACGGCGGGCATCTGACCCACGGGTCGCCCGTGAACGTCTCGGGGAAGTGGTTCACCTTCGTTCCGTACGAGGTGGACCCGGAGACCGAGCTCCTGGACCTCGATCGCGTCAGGGATCTCGCGTTGGAGCATCGGCCGAAGATCATCCTCGCCGGGTTCACCGCGTATCCGCGGGTGATCGACTTCGCCGGGTTCCGCGGGATCGCCGACGAGGTCGGAGCACTGTTCTGGGTCGACGCGTCGCACTTCATCGGACTCGTCGCCGGTGGGGCCTACCCCAATCCCGTGCCGCACGCCGACGTGGTGACCTTCACCACGCACAAGACGCTCCGTGGTCCCCGGGGGGCGATCATCGCCTGCCGCGAGGACCACGCGAAGGTCATCGACCGGGCCGTGTTCCCCATGATGCAGGGGGGCCCGCTTGAGAACCTGATCGCCGCCAAGGCGGTGGCCCTCCGAGAGGCCACCACGCCGGAGTTCGCCGAGTACGCGGCGCGGACCGTCCGCTCGGCCCGAGCCCTGGCCGAGGGCATGGCCGACGAGGGGATCCGGATCGTCTCGGGGGGGACCGATTCCCATCTCGTCCTGGCCGACCTCCGTCCCCTGTCGATCGGTGGTGCGGACGCGGAAGCCGCGAGCGAAGCCATCGGCATCGCCCTGAACAAGAACGCGATCCCGTTCGA
>JBOGVH010000132.1:0-9502 GCA_050695235.1 Actinomycetota bacterium | reverse complement strand
CGCCGGCGCTGGCCGAAGCCATCGCCGACGCGGACGCCGTCTTCGCCTGGCATTCGGTTCGCGAACTGCTCCCGGAGGTGTGGCCCAAGGCGGGAGGACTTCGGTGGATCCAGTCGGCGTCCGACGGTGTCGACTGGCTCCTGTTCCCTGAGCTGGTCGACAGCGACGTGGTGGTGACGAATGCCCGGGGGATCTTCGACCCGGCCATCGCGGAGTACGTCGTGGGGCTGATGCTGGCCTTCGCCAAGGGCCTGCTCGGGGTGGTCGAGGGCCAACGGCAGCGGGAGTGGCGCCACCGCCCGACGGAGCTGTTGGCCGGCACGCGGCTGCTGGTCGCCGGCGTGGGGCCCATCGGCCGGGCCATCGGGCGCGCGGGCCGGGATCTGGGGATGGAGGTCCGCGGGGTTGGGCGGAGAGCGAGGTCGGGGGACGATGTCTTCGAGTCGATCGCCGGGACGGACGGTCTGGTCGCCGCGGCCGGGTGGGCCGACTACGTGGTGGATGCGCTACCGGGAACCCCGGCAACCCGTCGCCTCTTCGATGCGTCCGTGTTCGGTTCCATGCGCCGGAACGCCCGGTTCATCAACGTGGGCCGGGGCACGACGGTCGTCGAGGAGGCGCTGATCGACGCCATCCGTGAGGAGCGGATCGGCGGCGCCGCTCTCGACGTCTTCGAGCGGGAACCGCTTCCATCGGACAGCCCGTTCTGGGAGTTACCCAACACGATCGTGTCCCCCCACATGTCCGGCGACTTCGAGGGCTGGCTCGAGGCGGTGGTCCGGCTGTTCGTCGAGAACCTCCGGAGATTCGCGGCGGGCCGGCCGCTGCTGAACGTGGTGGACAAGCGCGAAGGGTACGTGGTCGAGCCCTCGCCTTGATAGGCTCATCGCCCATGGCGGAGCCGGTCATCCAGGTCCGCGATCTGCGGAAGTCGTACCAGGACGTCGAGGCCGTTCGCGGACTCGACCTCACGGTGGAGAGCGGGGAAGTCTTCGCGTTGCTCGGCCCGAACGGGGCCGGAAAGACAACCACCGTGGAGATCCTCGAGGGCTATCGGCGGCGCACGGGTGGAGAGGCCTGGGTGCTGGGGAAGGACCCGGCGAACCTGGATCGGGCCACCAGGGCGCGCATCGGGATCGTCCTCCAGTCCACCGGGGTGGATCCGTTCCTCACGGTCCGGGAGACCATCGACATGTATCGCGGGTACTACCCTCACCCACGGCCCGTCGACGAGGTCGTCGATGTCGTCGGCCTTTTGGAGAAGCGGGACACGAGGGTGAACAAGTTGTCCGGAGGACAACAGCGCCGCCTCGACGTGGCCATCGCCCTGGCCGGCGATCCCGAGCTGCTGTTCCTGGACGAGCCGACCACGGGATTCGACCCCAGCGCTCGGCGGCATGCTTGGCAGATCGTCCGCAACCTCATCGCCCTGGGAAAGACGGTCTTCCTGACCACGCACTACATGGACGAGGCCCAGGAGCTGGCGAAGCGGGTTGCGGTGATCGCCAAGGGCTTGATCGTGGCCGAGGGTTCGCCGGCGACGATCGGCGGCCGCGACACGGCTCAGACGGTGATCCGATTCCGGGTCGACGACCGGGAGGGCATCCCGTCGTTCGGCCATGTCCCGCTCGGTGACGGGACGCTCGAGCTTCGAACCGAACATCCGACCAAGGTGTTGCACGAGCTCAGCGCGTGGGCCCTCGACCGCGGCTCCGAACTCGAGGGGCTGGAGGTTCGCCGGCCGACGCTCGAGGACATCTACCTCCAGCTGACCGGGGGGGAGGCGGGCGCGGAATGAGCGACGCCGCGCTGGCTCTCCGGCAGGTGCAGTACACGAACAAGGAGTTCTGGCGAAACCCGGGCTCGGCGTTCTTCACCTTCGCCTTCCCCCTGATGTTCCTGGTGATCTTCACTGCGCTCCTGGGAAGTGGCACCGTCGAGGTCGCGCCGGGGGTCTTCATCAAGCAATCGACCTACTACGTCGCCGCCATGTCCGCGTTCGCCGTGATCACGGCGGCGTACACGAACATCGCCATCGGCGTGGTGTTCCAGCGCGACGCCGGGATCCTCAAGCGGACCAAGGGGACGCCCCTGCCAGGGTGGGCCTATCTGGGCGGGCGAGTGCTCCACGTCCTGATCATCGCCGTCCTGCTGGTGCTCATCACGTCCGCCTTCGGTGTCGTCTTCTACAGCGCCGATGTGCCGACCGGGACCCTGCTCCTGAAGTTCGCCGTCGTGGTGGTGGTTGGCTCCATGAGCTTCGCCGCGCTTGGCCTGGCGACCACCGCGATCGTCCCCAACGCCGACGCGGCCCCGGCGGTCGTGAACGCGATCATCCTTCCGCTCCTGTTCCTGTCCGGCATCTTCATCCCGTTCGGGGTGGAGACACCAGAGTGGATCAAGACGGTGGCGCGGATCTTCCCGGTGAAGCACTTCGCCGACGTCATGCGTGCCGGGTTCTACGGCGCGCCGCCATTCGAGTTCCTGTGGCGGGACGTCCTGGTCGTGGGCATCTGGGGCTTGGCCGGGCTCATCCTGGCGGCCAGGTTCTTCACCTGGGAACCGAGGAGATGAGGGGGTCGACGGTGCGGAAGCTGATGATTGGGTTGGCCGTCTTCGGGTTGCTGGCCGCGGCATGTGCGGAGGAGAACCCGGTTGTGCCGGCCGCCAGCCCGTCCGCAGGCGAGACCGCGGCCGACTGCGCCAAGGGTGTCACCACGTACGTGAGTTCCGGGACGCTCACCATCGGTACCGATAACCCGGCGTACCCGCCGTACTTCCAGGGCGGGACGGCCAAGGATTCGCAGTGGAAGCTGAACGACCCCGCGACGGGCAAGGGTTTCGAAAGCGCCGTCGCCTACGCCGTCGCCGGCGCGATGGGGTTCTCCCCGGACAACGTGCAGTGGGTCGTGGCCCCGTTCAACCAGACCTACGCGCCGGGTTCCAAGGCCTGGGACTTCGCCATCGAGCAGATCTCCTACTCGCCCAAGCGGGCCAGGGCCGTCGATTTCAGCGAGAGCTATTACGACGTGAACCAGGCCCTGGTCGCTGTGCAGGGGACGCCGATCACAGGCGCGGCGAGCCTCGCCGACCTGCAGGGCTACACGCTCGCGGCGCCCATCGGGACGACGAGCTACGACTACATCGTCGACGTTATCGAACCGGCGAAGGAGCCGGGCGCCTTCAACACGCTCTCGGACACGGTCGCCGCCATCAACGCCCACCAGGTCGACGGCATCGTGGTGGATCTGCCGACGGCGCTGTACATCGCCGATCCGTTCGTCCAGGAGGTGAAGGACAGCGTGGTGGTGGGCCAGTTCCCCACCGTCGGCACGCCCGAGCACTTCGGGATGACGTTCGTGAAGGGCAATCCTCTGGTGGGCTGCGTGAATCAGGCGTTGGCCGAGCTGAAGTCCGACGGCACGCTGGAGGCCATCACCACGAAGTGGCTGTCGGAGAAGACCAACGTGGGTTCGGTGCCCGTCTTCAGTACCTCGTAGCAAGTCGCCATGGGAGGCGGCGCTCCGGAGCTCTACGAGCTCCCTCCCGGTGAACCGGCCCTCCCCGGACGAGGTCCGGGCATCCTCGACGGGCTCCGGCAGGAGGGGGCCCGAGGCGTCCTGATCGCCGTCGCCAGCACCCTCCTGGTGGCGGCCGCCATCGCGTTCGTCGTCACCCGCTCTCCGAACTGGCCCCAGGTCAAGGAAGCCTTCTTCAACGGGGAAGAGTTCCGGAGCTCGTTCCCCGACATCGCGGCCAAGTTCGTCAGGAACATCGAGTTCTTCCTGGTGGCGGAGGTCTTCATCCTGGCCTTCGCCCTCTTGCTCGCGGTGATGCGGAGCCTGCCCGGGCCGGTGTTCTTTCCCATCAGGGCCCTGTCGATCGTCTACACCGACCTGTTCCGGGGGATCCCGACCATCCTGGTCGTCTATCTCCTTGGCTTCGGCGTGCCCAGCCTGTCGCTCACCGGCGTCCCAAGCTCGGCCACCTTCTGGGCCGTCGTCGCGTTGATCCTGTCCTACTCGGCCTACGTCGCGGAGGTCTACCGTGCGGGGATCGAGTCGGTGCATCCCAGCCAGGCTGCGGCGGCCCGCTCGCTCGGCCTCTCGCGCTGGAAGACGCTGCGGTTCGTGGTCGTCCCGCAAGCCGTTCGGCGTGTCGTCCCTCCGTTGCTGAACGACTTCGTCGGGCTCCAGAAGGACACCGCGCTGGTCGCATTCGTGGTCGCTGTTCCCGAGGCGTTCAAGGAGGCCCAGATCATCCAGAATGCCCACTTCAACTTCACCCCGCTCCTGGCTGCGGCGTTGTTGTTCCTGCTGGTGACCATCCCCATGACCCGGCTGGTGGACTGGCTCGCGGCCCGGCAGCGACGTCGGCGGCAGGTGGCAACCGCGCTGTGAACGGGCCGAGAGCCGACGGACAGGCCCTGCGCCTGGAGGGCATCCACAAGTCGTTCGGCCGGCTCGAGGTCCTGAAGGGCATCGACCTGTTCGTGGCGGACCATGAGGTGATCTGCGTGATCGGGGCGTCCGGATCGGGGAAATCCACCATGCTCCGGTGCATCAACCTCCTCGAGCCGGTGGACGCGGGCCGGATCACGGTCCGGGGCGAGGAGATCACGGCCCGAGGCGTCGACGTGAACCGGATCCGGCGACACATCGGGATCGTGTTCCAGGCCTTCAACCTGTTCCCCCACATGACCGTGCTTCGGAACATCACGTTGGCTCCCATGCAGGCCCTGGGCATGTCGAGGACGGAGGCGCAGGCCAGGGCCTTCGAGCTGCTGGGGCGGTTCGGCCTGGCCGACAAGAGGGACGAGTATCCCGATCGGCTGTCCGGCGGTCAGCAGCAACGCGTGGCCATCGTCCGGGCCCTGGCCATGCGGCCCGACATCATGCTGCTCGACGAGGTCACGAGCGCCCTGGACCCCGAGCTGGTGGCCGAGGTCCTGAACGTGATCCGGGAGCTGGCCGCCGGTGGGATGACCATGGTCATCGCCACCCACGAGATGGGGTTCGCCCGCGACATCGCCGCCCGCGTGTGCTTCCTGGACGCCGGCCGGATCCTGGAGGAGGGCCCACCCGAGCTGATCTTCTCCGCCCCCCGCGAGGAACGGACCCGGCGGTTCCTCCAGAGCATCATCGATGCAGGTCGGATGTAGCGCCGCCACGGCGGGGGTGTCGGCGAAGACCCCTACAATCGATGCGTGCCCCCGTTCAAGGTCCATGCGGAGTTCGAGCCTGCGGGCGACCAACCGGCCGCCGTCGAGGGCCTGGCCCAGGGTGTCCTGGCCGGCGAGGACTACCTGACACTGCTCGGGGCCACCGGGACGGGGAAGACATTCACCATCGCCCAGGTGATCGAGCGGGTCCAAAAGCCCACCCTGGTGATCGCCCCGAACAAGTCGCTGGGGGCGCAGCTGGCCAACGAGTTCCGGGAGTTCTTCCCGGAGAACGCGGTCGAATACTTCGTCAGCTACTACGACTACTACCAGCCCGAGGCCTACGTCCCCCAGACCGACACGTACATCGAGAAGGACTCCTCGATCAACGACGAGATCGATCGGCTCCGACACTCGGCCACCAGCGCGCTGCTCACCCGGAACGACGTCCTGATCGTGGCCTCCGTCTCCTGCATCTACGGCCTGGGCACGCCGGAGGAATACATGGGTCAGGTCCTGCGGCTGCACCGGGGCGTGGCCATCGACCGGGACTTCGCCATCACCCGGCTGGTCAAGATCATGTACGAACGGAACCAGGTGAACTTCGTGCGGGGCAAGTTCCGGGTCCAGGGGGACACGCTCGAGGTGTTCCCGGCCTACGAGGAGACCGCCGTCCGGGTGGAGTTCTGGGGCGACGACGTGGAGCGGATCACCCGGTTCGACCCACTCACCGGGGAGGTCCTGGGCGAGCTGTCTGAGGTGTGGATCTACCCGGCCACCCACTACGTGGCGTCGGACCAGCGGATGCAGCGTGCCATCGCCGGCATCGAGGAGGAGTTGAAGGAGCGACTTGGCCAGCTCGAGTCCCAGGGCAAGCTCCTGGAGGCGGAGCGTCTGCGGATGCGGTCGAACTACGACCTGGAGATGCTCCGGGAGGTGGGGTTCTGCTCGGGGATCGAGAACTACTCCAGACATATCGACGGCCGGCAGCCCGGCGAGGCCCCGTACACCCTGCTCGACTACTTCCCCGAGGACTGGCTGTGCGTCATCGACGAGTCCCATGTCACGGTGCCCCAGATCCACGGGATGTACGAGGGCGACAAGACTCGCAAAGAGACCCTGGTCGAGTTCGGGTTCCGGCTGCCGTCGGCCCTGGACAACCGGCCGCTTCGGTTCGATGAGTTCGTCGAGAAGGTCGGGCAGACCGTGTTCATGTCCGCGACTCCCAGCTCGTACGAGCTCCGAACGTCCAGGCGGGTCGTGCAGCAGATCGTCCGGCCGACCGGGCTGATCGACCCGGACGTCGAGATCCGGCCGACCCGGGGGCAGGTGGACGACCTCATCGAGGAGATCAGGAAGCGAGCCGAGGCGGGGCAGCGGGTGCTCGTCACCACACTGACCAAGAAGATGGCCGAGGACCTCACGGACTACCTGATGGAGATGGGCATCCGGGTCCGGTACCTGCACTCGGAGATCGACACGCTGCATCGGATCGAGATCCTCCGTGATCTTCGCCTGGGAGAGTTCGACGTCCTGGTGGGGATCAACCTGCTCCGGGAGGGACTGGACCTCCCGGAGGTGTCGCTGGTGGCCATCCTCGACGCCGACAAGGAGGGGTTCCTCCGGTCGGACACCTCGCTCATCCAGACCATCGGCAGGGCCGCCCGCAACGTGGATGGGACGGTCCTGATGTACGCGGACGAGGTCACCGACTCGATGAAGGCGGCCATCTCCGAGACCCAGCGCCGGCGCAAGATCCAGCTGAGGTTCAACCGCGAACACGGCATCGATCCGCAGTCGATCCGCAAGAAGGTCTCGGACATCCTGCTGTCGATGGCGGTCGACGGGGGGAAGGCGACGTCGCCCGACCGCGGGCGACGGCGCCGCGAGCGAGTCGAGATGCCCACCGAGGAGCTCGAACGCCTCATCCAGAGCCTGGAGGAGGAGATGCACCAGGCGGCCAAGGAGCTTCGGTTCGAGTACGCGGCGCGCCTCCGGGACGAGGTCGTCGACCTTCGAAAGGAGTTGAAGGCGCTCCGCCAGGCGGGGGTGGGGACCTGAGCCCGACGCTCGCCGTCCGGGCCCCGCTGGCGTGGCTGGGGCCGGGCAAGGTCCTCGACCGAGTGACGGTGGTGTGCGACGGGGGCCGGATCGAGTGGGTGGGTTCGGCCCGGCTGGCCCCCCGGGCGGACGACGAGCTCGAGGTGGACGGGTTCCTCATGCCGGGAGCGGCCGATCGCCACGTCCACATCGGCCTGGCGGACCCCGGCGCCGTGCTCCTCGGCGGGGTCACGGCCGTTCGGGATCTGGCGTGGCCGCCCGACGTCATCTTCCCGCTTGCCGACGCGTCGGAGCTGCCCACGTTCAACGGGCCGGTGATCCGGGCGGCCGGCCCCATGATCACCGCACCCGGCGGCTATCCGACCGCCGATCGGTGGGCGCCGCCGGGGACCGGACTGGAGATCCGGGGGGCCGAGGAGGCGGCCACGGCCGTCCAGGCCCTGGCCGATCGGGGAGCCGCGGCGATCAAGGTGTCCCTGAACGCCGAGGCGGGGCCCACCCCAACGGACGGAGAGCTCGCGGCCATCGTCCAGGCTGCGGGAGAACGAGGGCTCCCGGTCACGGCCCACGTGCAGGGCGTCGGTCAGGCCGAGCGGGCGCTGGGCGCGGGGGTGAACGAGTTCGCCCACTGCCCGTGGAGCGAGCGGCTCTCCGAGTCGGTCCTGGAGGCGGCGGCGAAGGCCGTGCGGATCGTCTCGACGCTCGACATCTGGAGCTTCGGCAACGTCACCTCGGAGCTCCGGACGGCCGCCGACAACATGGCCCGGTTCCGAGCGGCCGGCGGCACGGTCGTCTATGGCACCGACCTCGGCAACGGAGCCATCCCGCCGGGGATCGACGTTCGGGAGGTCCTGCTCCTCCGGGAGACCGTGGGCATGACGGCGGACGAGATCCTCGAGGCCCTGGTGGCCGGGCCGCTCGAATCCGGCGGCCCCGCCGACCTCATCGCGCTGGCCCGCGATCCCCGTGAGGACCTCACGGCGCTCGGCGATCTGAAGCTGGTGATTCGGGCCGGTCGGGTGATCACGGCCGCCTGAGGCCTACCGCAGGGAACGGAGCTCCTCGAAGCAGCGGTCGATATCGGCCTCGGTGTTGAAGAAGTGTGGGGAGATCCTGAGCCCGTCGCCCCGGAAGTCGGTGCACACGTTCCGCTCCAGGAGGGCGTGGCAGATCTTGCCGGCCTCGGCCCCCACCCCCACGTTCACCACGCCTCCGCGCTCGCCTCGCTCGCGCGGCGTCCGCACGGGAAGGCCCGCCTCGTCCGCCCGAGCGATCACGTGATCGGTGAGTTCCCCTTGCCGCTCACGGATCCGGTCCACGCCGGCCTCCGAGATGATCTCGAGTCCGCCCAAGGCCACGGGGAAGACCGGCGCGGGCGGCGTCCCATGCTCCAGTCGCCGCGCCGTGGGGTGCAGCTCCAGGTGCTGGGTGTCGAAGGAGAACGGCTCGCGGGTGGCGAACCATCCCGTGACGGCGGGCTCCAGCTCGGGAATGAGGTCGCGCCGCGCGTACAGGAACGCCAGGCCCGGGCCCCCGCACAGCCACTTCAGGACGCCGGCGGTGTAGAGGTCGCAGCCCAGGTCGTGGAGGTCGAGGGGGACGATCCCGACCCCGTGGTAGTCGTCCACGATCGACCACGCTCCCGCCTCTCGTGCCATCCGGCAGATCTCCTTCGCGTCGACGAGCGCACTCGACCGGTAAAGCACCCGGTTCACCATGACCACCGCCGTGTCATGGTCGATGGCCCGTTCGTACTCCTGGAGCGGGATCGTCAGGCCATCGGGTGACTTCAGGAACACGACCTCGGCCCCACTCGATCGCTGCGCCAGCCAGACGTGCCCGTCGGTGGGAAAGTCCAGCTCCGACAGGATCACCTTGCGACGCCTGGAGAAGTCCACACACGACGCGATCGTCGAGAGCGCGATCGAGATGTTCGTGGTGAGTGCGACCTCGTCGGGATCGCAGTTCGTGAGCGCGGCGAACGAGCGCTTCAGTGCAGCCATCCTCGGGAAGATGTCCTCGAACCACACGTGATCGGGCGCACCCTTCGACGCCCAGGCGTCGAGGTACTCCTCGAGGGATGCTCGGGACCGCCGGGAGATCGGGCCCAGGGAGGCGCTGATCAGGTACGTCTTGCGCTCGAGGACCGGGAACTCGTCGCGCCAGTCGGCGAGGTCCACTAGGACCTCGCCGGCATGAATCGCTCGAACCAGGCGGTCGTCCGCGTGACGAGGTCGAGGTACGCGGGGAGCTTCCGCACGCCGTGGCCCTCGCCCGGGT
>JBOGVH010000131.1:0-8396 GCA_050695235.1 Actinomycetota bacterium | reverse complement strand
GGCGTCGGCCGCCGACGCCGCCTTCGCCTACATCGTCCTCGTGCCGTTCGCCGGCCGCGGGGAGGCCGAGGTCGCGGCGGACCTGGCCGAAGCCCTCCGACGGCACGGCCACCGGACCGCGGACTTCACCATCGTCGGCTCAGGTCCGAACGGCGCCTCCCCTCACCACGAGGCGGGGGAGCGGGTCATCGCTGAGGGCGACCCGGTGGTCCTGGATTTCGGGGGGCACCTGGGGGGCTATTGCTCGGACATCACGCGGACCGTGATCGTCGGCGCGCCGCCGACGGAGTTCGATCGGGTCCACGACGTCGTCCGGCGGGCCCAGGAGGCAGCATTCGAGTCCGTGCGCCCGGGTGTCCGGGCCGAGGAAGTCGACCGGACCGCCCGGGACGTGATCGACGACGCCGGCTACGGCCAGTGGTTCATCCACCGCACCGGCCACGGGATCGGTCTGGAGGCCCACGAGCCCCCGTACATCGTCGCCGGCAACCGGACGAAGCTCGAGGCCGGCATGACCTTCTCGATCGAGCCGGGCATCTACCTCCCGGACCGGTTCGGCGTGCGGATCGAGGACATCGTCGCGGTCACCGCCGACGGTGCGAGGCGATTAAACGACGCGCCTCGGGAGCCTCTCGCCGTGCGGTAACCGGCGAGAACGTTCCGAAGGAATCTCAAGAAGATTCTTCCCAAGTGTGACCAACCGAACAGACGAGCGAGCACGTGTTCGATACCGTGCAGGTGATGGAACCCGACCGCACGAACGACGACGTCATCCAGGAGATGGACGCGCTGCATGCCCGCATCTCGTGCTCGCAGGGCGATGTTCGAGCGCATCGCGGAGGCCGACCGACAGCAGGCCTGGCGGGAGTCTGGAGCCCGGGATATGGCTCACTTCCTGTCGATGCGATACGGGATCTCCTGCTGGAAGGCATCCCGTTGGATCCACGCGGCCCATGCTGGCGAGCGCCTGTCCCGCCTGTGGGAGGCATCGGGTTCCGGCCTGCTCGGGATCGACAAGGTGGTGGAGCTCACTCGGTTCCCCACGCCGGAGACCGAATCGGACCTCGTCTCGTGGGCCAAAGGTGTCTCCGTGGCCTGCGTCCGTCGAAAGGCGGATGTCACCGCCCGACAGGCCATCGAAGACATGCGGGACGCGCAGGCCAGCAGGTTCCTGTCGTGGTGGTATTTCGACGATGGAAGGCGGTTGGGGCTGGAGGCTGAGCTCCCTGCGGCCGAAGGAGCCGCGGTGGTCCGGGCACTCGAGCATCTCGCCGAGGAGCTCCCGGTGATGCCAGGAGAAGAGAACCCCTGCCACGCGGATGCTCGACGGGCCGATGCGCTCGTGGCGCTGGCCTCCAACTGCCTGGCCGGAGACTCCGATCCCGACCGGGCCACGGTAGTGGTCCACGCCCCGCTCGAGGCGCTCGTCTCTGGGGAGGCAGGCTGTGAGCTCGAAGGTGGCGGGCTGATCCACGCCGAGTCTGGTGGGAGCGGGGAGGCCGGACCGACCTGGACACCTGCTGCTCCTGTGCACGTTCCACCACAAGCTCGTTCACGAGCAGGGATGGGTCGTTTCCCACGCCGAGGACGGGACCGTCGAATGGTTCCATCCCGGCGGGACCCGCTACCGGGGTCCGGCGACACTCGCCGAACCCTTCGAACCGCGACCAGTTCTCGCAGCCGTGGGGTGATGGCCGTGGGGTGATGGCCGTGGGGTGATGGCCGTGGGGTGATGGCCGTGGGGTGATGGCCGTGGGGTGATGGCCGTAAAGAAGGCCTTGGACTGTCGCGGCTGAGCCTTTTGGCACCCCTAGATCCGGGGACGGACCCTCGTTCCCTCCGGGGTGTCCATGACCTCCAGGCCAAGTTCCTGGAGCCGGTCGCGAACCCGATCGGCCGTGGCGTAGTCCTTGCTGGCCCTCGCGGCGTCCCGCTCGGCGACGAGCGCCTCGACCTCGTCGCTCGGCTGCCACCCCGTGCGGGCGTCCCGTTCGGCGTCGAGGCCCAGGACCTGGTCCCACGACGAGACCAGCGAGTACTTCTCCGGGTGGGGAACGGCCCGTGACGACGCCAGCTCGTTCAGGATCACCAGGGCCCGGGGCATGTCCAGGTCGTCGGCAACCGCGTCGCGGAACCGCTCGTCGAACGCCTTGGCCACCGAGCCCAGGCCCTCGGCGGGGCCGCCCCATTCGGCCATCCGCTGTCGCAGGCGCTTGACCGCGGTGTCGGCCGCCCGGAGCGCGTCCTCGGAGAAGTCCATCTCCCTTCGGTACCGGGTCTCGAACGTGAGGTACCGGAAGGACAGGGGATCGATCCCCAGCGCCGCGAGGTCCCCAATCCGGATGATGTTGCCCGAGGACTTGGCCATCTTCTGTTCCTTCAGGCGGAGGAACCCTCCGTGGACCCATGTCGAGATCACCTCGTGGCCCACGGCGCCCTCGGACTGGGCGATCTCGTCCTCGTGGTGGGGGAAGATCAGATCGACCCCACCGGTGTGGATGTCGAACCGCTCGCCCAGGTACTTCATGGACATGGCCGAGCACTCGATGTGCCATCCGGGGAATCCCTCGCCCAACGGGCTGGCCCACTTCATCAGCCGGTTGGGCCCGGCTTTCTTCCACAGGGCGAAGTCCTCCGGGTGGCGCTTGTTCGGATCGACCTCCAGATCCTGGCGATGGCCCGCCCGGAGCTTGTCGAGCGTGTTGCCGGAGAGCTTGCCGTACTCGGGGAACGAGCGGACGTCGTAGTAGACAGTCCCGTCGACCTCGTAGGCGTGGCCCTTCTGAATCAGACGCTCGGTGAGCTCGATCATCTCGGGGATGTGCTCGGTCGCCGTGGGGTAGACGTGGACCCGCTTGATGCCAATGGCCTCCGTGTCGTCCAGGAACGCTTGGGTGTACTTCTGGGCGATCTCCTTGGGGGACAGGCCCTCGTCGGCGACGGCCAGGTCCATCTTGTCGCGACCGGCGTCCGAGGCCTCGTCGGTCATGTGCCCCACGTCGGTGATGTTCATGACCTGGCTGACCTGGAAGCCCTCGAACTCAAGGGCCCGGCGGAGCAGGTCCGACAGCAGGAAGGTCCGAAGGTTTCCGATGTGGACGTACCGATAGACGGTGGGGCCGCAGGAGTACATGCCGATCTTGCGGTCGTCCACGGGGACGACCTCCTCGACGCGGCGGGTCAGCGTGTTGTACAGGCGCACGGACGCATCAGCATAACCGTGGCGCTCGGCTGGCCGTTCCGTTACGGCAGGTCCGGGCGAGGTGGCGCCTGGTCGGACGGTCCGTTCCCCGTCGGCCCCGCGTCCTGCCCGTCGCCGTCGCCGGCACCCGATCCGATGGCCACCGACTGGCCACCCTGCTGCCCATTCCCGGTCAGGACTCCGACGGGAATCTCGATGGGTTCCCGCTCGCCGAGCTCGGCCATGAGGGCCTCGATCTCGTCGCCGATCAGCTCCTCGCGCTCGATCAGCGCGTCGCGAACGCCTTCGACCGCGTGCCGCTTCTGAAGGAGCACCTTCTTGACCCGTCCCCGGCAGTCGTCGAGGAGCGCGTCCATCTCCTTCCTGCGCTCGGGATCGGACAGGATGGCGCGAATGGGGTCCCCGTCCATCATGGTGGGGGGCATCGCGGCCACCGAGATGAGGCTCTTGCCCATGCCGTACAGCCCGACGTAGGCCGCCGCATTCCGGGTCGCGTTGGCCAGGTCAGCGCTCGGACCCGTCGTGGTCTGACCGATCCAGATCTCCTCGGCGACCAGACCGGCCAGAGAGACCTGGATGTCGGCCAGGATCTGACGCTGGGTCTTGCTATAGAGCTCCTCGATCTCCTGCCCGTGGACCAGGCCCAGAGCGTGCTCGCGCTTCTGGATGGTGATGACCTGGATCTGGAATTCGCCCTTCTCCAACGTGTACGAGGCGACCGCGTGTCCCGCCTCGTGGACCGCGGTCATCTCCTTCTCCCGAGGTGTCAGCTTCACTGGTTGCTTGAGGCCGATCTCCTCGACGAGCTTGGCTTGCCACAGGTCGTCCCACCGCAACGCATCGCGACCGTCCTGGAGCGCGAAGATCAGCGCCTCGTTCACGATGTTCTGGATCATGGCCGGTGAGTAGCCCTTGGTCATCCGCCCCAGCTTCCTGACGTCGGTGGGCTCGTGGCGCACTTTCGCCAGGTAGTACTGGGCGATGTCCTCGCGACCGTCGCCGTCGGGAAGGCCGACGTGGATCTTCCGATCGAACCGCCCCGGCCGAAGAAGCGCTGAGTCGAGCGAGAGGGCGCGGTTCGTGGCCCCGATGACGAGGATGTTGTAGAAGGGGATCTTCGGCCGGGCCAGCCCCAGGATGCGTCGGACGTGCCGCCACAGACCTCTCGGCGCCACGAAGCCATCCATGTTGACCAGCAGCTCGTTCACGATGCCCATGCCCCCGCCGCCCATGCCCATGCCCGCGATCACCTTGTGGGGCCCGGACGGCCGCTCGTACTCGATGGACTGCTGTGAGATGCCTCCCCGGGTGCCGCCGAGAGCATCGAGCTCGTCGATGAAGATCACGCAGCCCCCGTACTTGTCCGACATGGCCCGGCCTCGGGAGAACATCCGCCGAACCTTCAGGTTCCCGATGCCGAAGAACATCGCTTGAAACCGGCTCCCGTCGGCGACCAGGATGGGCACGTTCGAGGCTCCCGCGATGGCCTTGGCCATCAGTGTCTTGCCGGTGCCCGGCGGCCCTTCGAACAGGATGCCATGGGGCGGGTAGCCGCCCATCTGCTTGAAGTCCTTGAACCCCCGGAAGAGGCGCAGGACCTCCCGGGAGGAGTGCACGGCCGCCGGCTGGCCCCGGACGTCGTCGAAGCTCTTGTCGTACTCGCCCGGATAGACGGTGTAGTAGGTACCTCGCATGAGGAACCAGAACATCGCCGCGAACTGCACCACCAGGATCAGCGAGAAGAAGAGCAGCTGGACCACGAGCATCCGGTACGTCGCAAGGGTCGCGCCGGGGTGGAGGAGCGAGTCGGACGGCTGGACGCCCAGGAACAGGTACCCCACGACCGCGTAGATGAAGAGGAAGATGGCCGCGCGTTTGGCCCAGCGCACGTATCGCCGGTACTGCTCCATGCGTTCGACCCCCGAGGGTGAGGCCGGGCTTCGCCCGGGAACCTTTGCACGAGTGTACGCCCTGGAGCAGCGGATTTGGAGGGACAGGCAGCCCGGGGCCTACGGGCTCAGGGGCCGATCCTCGAAGGGCGTCGAGAGCACGACCGTGGTACGGGTCTGGACCTGGCCCTTCTCCCGGAGGCGGCGGATGAGCTCCTCGAGGTGCCCGGTGGTCCGAACCCTCACCTTCAAGACGTAATTGGACTCGCCGGCCACGCTGAAGCAATCCTCCACCTCGGGGAAGTCCTCCACGCGCTCGGGGAGGTCGTCCGGCTGCGTGGGGTCGAGGGGAGTCACCGCGACCAGCGCGGTCACGAACAGGCCCAGGGCCTCGGGATCGATCACCGCGCGATAGCTCCGGATGACCCCCGTCTCCTCCAGCTTGCGCACCCGTTCGTGGACCGAGGATGGCGACAACCCCACCCGCCGCCCGACGTCCGCATAGGTCGCCCTGGCGTCCCCCTGGAGTGCCGCGATGATCTCGAGATCCCGATCGTCGACCACGTCCGCATCATACGAACCGGCCACCCCGGGTGAGGGGAATATCCCCGGCCGGCCCATTGCGGCCCGGGTCCCTCGCCGGGTACAAACCGTGGCAGACCGACGCGGCCGAACCTCTCCCAGGCCCTGGGAAGGGGAGAGGTGTCGTCGAACCGAACGTTCGCTCCGTGCGCGCGGCTCGTCGGGTCGCCGAAGCGGGGCGGTGGCGTTCGGTGGCTCTCGCTCCTCGACCGTCCCACCGAAGCGCGGTACGCGGCGCTCGTCGCCTCGGTCGCTCCGGCGATCGAAGCCTCGCTCGGCCCTGAGGTGGTTGCCAATCGAGCGGCTCTTGGCACACCATCGACCAGCTTGCCGCTCCGGCCGTGGCGACCGGCGTGGAGCGCGTTCCTGCGGTCGGGACAACAGCTGGCCCTCGGCGCGGGGGTGTTCGTCGCCGCCGACGTCCGCCGGTGCTATCCGTCGATCGGCCCGGACCTGGTCGGGCGAACCCTTCGGCGGTTGGGATGCGCGAGCGACGATGTCCGCGGCGTGACCACCATGCTCGAAGGGCTCGATGCGGCGGGCGTTCCGGGGCTTCCCATCGGGCCGAACCCGTCCGCGGTCCTGGCCAACGCCGTGCTGGCCGGGGCCGACGAGGCTCTTCGGGCAGCCGGCGTTCGGCACCTTCGGTGGGTGGACGACGTCTGGATCTTCGCTCCCGGTCGGCCCGAGGCCCTGGCGGCGCTTGGGTCCATCGCACGATGGCTCGAGGGACGGGGGCTGTCGCTGGCGCCGGACAAGACTCGGATCTACGACCGGCCCCACGAGATCGCCGCCGCGGTCGGCGGTGGAACGGTCTCGCCGGCGACCCCGCGCTATCATCGGCGCTCCGATGCGCACGCTCTACCGGGCGTCAATGGTCCACACCCTGTCGCACCCTCCGAGAGGGGAGTGGATCCTGATCGACGGACGCCACCTGCAGCGCGTCGGATCGGGTGAGCCGCCGCAGGCCGACCGGGTGGTCGAGCTTCCGGGGACCACGATCATCCCCGGCTTCGTGGACGCCCACGTCCACCTGACCGGCACCGGCGTTCACCATCAGGCCCCCGAAGTCGCGTCGGCCCGGTCAACGCAGGAGCTGATCGAGACCCTCCGCAGGGTGGTCAAGGACAAGGACGGCCCCGTCCTGGTCCACGGATACGACGAGTCGAAGTGGGACCGGCCGGAGCTTCCCACCATCGACGAGCTCGGCGGCGTGACCGAGTTGCCGCTCGCCGTGGTTCGGGTCGATGGCCATCTGACCCTGGCCAACATGAAGGGCTTGGATCTGTCCGGGGCGCTCGATGCGAGCGAGGGCGTCGAGCGGGATGCCGCACAGCGCCCGACCGGGAAGGTGACCAAAGTCGCCAACACCGTGCTCAGGCATTGGTTCCAGCAGCACCTCGCAGACCACGATGTCGAGGAGCTCCAGCTCGATGCGGCGAGCCTCGCGGTTGCGCACGGCGTGACGTGCATCCACGAGATGTCGATGCCCAAGGAGCGCGGCATGCGCGACCTGGAGATCCTCCTGCGGCACCGGGCGCGCCTGCCGCTCGACGTGGTGCCGTACGTCGCGACCACCGACGTCGGCAGGGTCCTGGACCTCGGCCTGCGCCGGATCGGAGGCGACCTCCCCGTCGACGGGTCGATCGGGGCCCGGACGGCTTGGCTCTCCGAGCCGTTCGCCGACCACGAGGGGCCCGGCGCCGGCTACTTCGGCGACGACGAACTGGCCGAGTTCTTCCACGGCGCGCACCTGGCCGGGCTTCAGGTGGGGGTCCACGCCATCGGCGACGCGGCCATCGAGCAGGTCGCCCGGACCTGGGAGCGCGTCTACCAGGCCCTGGACAGCCGGGAGCGGCGCCACTTCCGGGCCCGCCGTCACCGGATCGAGCACTTCGAGATGGCCGACGGTGGGCTCGTCGAGCGAGCCGCGGCGCTCGGGCTGGCCATCTCGGTGCAACCTTCGTTCGACGCCGAGTGGGGGCAGCCGGGCGGGATGTACGAGCAGGGGCTGGGGTGGGGGAGGGCCGAGCGGATGAATCCCTTTCGCACGCTCCTGGACCGAGGGATGGAGGTGGGGGCCGGCTCGGACTCGCCGATCACGATCATCGACCCCCTGGCGGGCATCGACGCATTCGAGGGCCATCACGACCCGGCCCAACGCCTGCACCGAGAGGAGGCGGTTCGCGCGTACACGATCGGAGGCGCCCGCCTGGCCCACCAGGAGGACAAGAAGGGGAGCCTGGCACCGGGCATGCACGCGGACTTCGCGGCCTACGAGGTGGATCCGATGGTGGTCCCCTCGTTGGAGGGACTTCGCCCGGTGCTCACCGTCTCCCTGGGCCGCGACGTGTACGCGGCGTGATGGTGGCCGGTCCGGGCCTGCACGTTTGACACCTGTCCGCCGATGGACCTACAGTACGGCCGCGTCGCCGCTTGGCGGTGACGCGGCGAGGACCCAAGAGGCTGAGTAGAGAACTCGGCGCCCCGGCGCCGTGGCCCCAAAGGTCTCTTGGGTCCTCTTCGTTTCCATCTCTCTCCTTCGTTCTCTCTCCTTCGTTCTCGTTACCTCCTTTCCCCCTGTGGGAACAAGCAGTGGGCCGCCGGCGTTTAGGCGGCGGAAGGGGTTGCCGGACGGTTTTCCGGCAGTAGAATCCCCCGGCCGGAAAGAGGGAACATGGAAGACATCGAAGAGAACGTGGAAGAAGAGGAGCTGGACGAGG
>JBOGVH010000130.1:0-2045 GCA_050695235.1 Actinomycetota bacterium | reverse complement strand
CACGCCCTTCGAGTACAGGGGGGCGCCGCGCAGCAACTCGACCACGGCCGGCGCCGGGATCGGCATCGCGCCGTGGTCGGTCCTGGTCATGCCGAGGCCGGTGGGGACCGCGGAGGAGAAGGCTCGCTCCACCCCGAGCATCGTGAGGGCGAGCGCGGTGCCCGCGATGTCGACGATCGAGTCGACCGCACCCACCTCGTGGAAGGTGACCAGGTCGATCTCCTTTCGGTGCACGCGGGCCTCGGCTTCGGCCAGCCGCCGGAAGATCCGCTGTCCCAGATCGAGCGCGTCGGGAGGGAAGTCCGCTGAGTCCAGAAGGGCGCGGATGCTGGCGTAGGTGCGGATGATTCCCGCGGCCGTGGCCCTGACCTCCACCCGCTTCGCGTGGAGCCCGTTCATCTCCACGTCCAGCACCTCGATGTCGAACGGCTCGAGCGGCAGCTTCGCCAGCTCCTCGCGGAGCAGGTCGAAATCCGCCCCGGCGTCGATCAGGGCGCCGAGGGCCATGTCGCCGGAGATTCCGGCAATGCAGTCGAAGTAGGCCAGCCGCACCTGCTCAGCCTCGGTTCCGCACGATGCGGTGCGCGAAGAGAGCTGCTCCGAAGCCGTTGTCGATGTTGACCACCGACACCCCGGGAGCGCAGGCGTTCAGCATGGCCAGCAGCGCGGCCAGGCCGTCGAAGGAGGCGCCGTACCCGACGCTGGTGGGGACGGCCACGATCGGCCTTGAAATCAGACCGGCCACCACGGACGGGAGTGCGCCGTCCATCCCGGCGACCACGACGGCGACGTCGGCGGCTTCCATCTCCGCCCGGCGTTCGAGCACCCGGTGGATCCCGGCCACACCGACGTCGGTGATCCGCGTCACGTCGAGTCCGAGGGGATCCGCCGCCTCGGCAGCCTCGTCCGCGACCGGGAGGTCGGCGGTGCCGGCGGAGACGACGCAGGCCACCCCGAGCGCACGGCCCCTCTCCGCGCGCTTGGCCACCACGAGGCGGGACCGAGGGTGGTAGGTCGCGTCGGGGATGGCCTCCATGAGCGCATGGAACTGCTCGGGAGCGGCCTTCGTGACGAACACCGCGCCCGACGCCCGCGCCACGAGCGCCGCCGCCGCGTCGCGCACCTGCCCCGGCGTCTTCCCGGGCGCGTACACGGCCTCGGCCTGGCCGGTTCGCAACTCGCGATGGTGATCGATGGTGGCATCGGACAGATGCTCGTGTGGAAGGTCCCGAAGGTCCTCCAGGGCCCGGTCCACCGACAGTGCGCCCGAAGCCACTCGGTCGAGCAAGTCGGACAGGCGGCGTTCGTCCACGAGGGCGTTGATTGTATACTCCGACTCTCGCAGAAGCCCAGGTAGACGGGCCTATTTCAGAATCGAGGTCCCAGCCGCGTGACCTTCTCGGCCAAGACGCTCAGCCTGCTGGTCCTGATCAGCATGGGGCTGTCCGGATTGGCGCTGCTGGTCACGGCGACCGGCTCGGGGAGGAGGACCCGCGAGACCCGCGGACCGATCCACCTCGACGACGCGCTCCGAGGCATCCTCGAAGGGCAGGGGCGGGCCATCCAGAGGCTGGAACGCGCCGTTCGAGGGCTGCAGCGGCTGGACGGTCGGAGGAGGGAGTCCATCGAGGCGGCGGTGCGAAACGTCGGGCTCGTTCGATACGACGCGTTCGAGGACGTCGGCGGCCGCCTCTCGTTCTCGTGTGCGCTGCTCGACGACAAAGGGAACGGCGTGGTGGTCACGTCGATCAACGGGCGGCAGGACACACGGGTGTATGCCAAGCCGGTCTTGGCGAGGAAGAGCGGCTACAACCTCTCCGTCGAGGAAGAGGAAGCGATCAGGCAGGCGATGGCTGGGCCCCGAGAGGCGGTGGAGGCCAGATGATCTGGAGGCGGGAGGATCGTGAGGAACCCCGGAGGGAGGAAGCTCGCCGGGAAGACGGCAAGCGCTACGAGGGCCGGCATGAGGCACGAGGCGCCGAGCCGGAGCGGGAGGATATCGGGGTCCGACGCGAGGACGTTCAGGTCCGCGAGACGCGCAAGGG
>JBOGVH010000129.1:0-3266 GCA_050695235.1 Actinomycetota bacterium | reverse complement strand
CCGATATACTCTGCCGGCCATGGCCGGCCCCGGCAGCGAGAACCCGTGGGCCGGCCTGGGGATCGGGTGGGCGATCATCGCCACCCTGATCGCGGGGATGCTGGTCTGGGGTGGTCTCGGCTATCTGGTTGATCGGTTGGTCGGCACGTCTCACGTCTTCATGGCGATCGGGACCGTGGTGGGCGCGGCCGGGGGGATCTACGTCGTGTACCTGAGGTTCGGCAGGGAGCCACGTGCGAAGGGCTGAGCCCGAGCGAGAGCTGATCCGCCGGGTGACTCCTTTCCTCTTCCCGGCCGTGGGCGTTGCGTTCGCCCTGGGGGCGGCCCTGGGTGGCCCGAACGCCGGATGGTCGACGGCCATCGGTGTCGCGGTCGTGGCCGTCAATTTCGTGGGTGCTGGGCTCTCGTTCGCATGGGCGGCCACCATCTCCCCGACGGCGCTCGCCGCCGTCGGCGTCGTCGGATTCTTCGTTCGGATGACCGCGATCCTCGTCCTGATGATCGCCCTGAACCGGCTCGATTGGTTCTCGCCCACCGCGTTCGCGGCCGCCGTCGTCCCCGTGACCGCGGTGCTGTTGATGTTCGAGATGAAGGTGCTGTCCGGTCGCATGCAAGTCGACATGTGGTCGGTCGGGGAGACTCCCAGATGACCTCGGGTCTCCTCGCCGAATTCGTCGCACCGACGACCAAGGACTTCGTCTGGCCCTGCTGGGGCGAGGGCCTCCGGATCCTCGGCTTCTCCTTCTGCCTGAACTTCATCATCTTCCTTGTGCTGCTCTCGTTCGGGGCGTTCCTCCTGCTCTTCTACCTGGCGTTCCGAAAACCGAAGATCGTCCCGAGCGGCCTGCAGAACGTCATGGAGGTCGGGATCCTGTTCGTGCGGGACAACATCGCGCGGCCGATGATCGGGCCCGAGGGAGACCGGTTCATGCCGCTCCTGTCCACGCTGTTCTTCTTCATCTTCCTGGGGAACATCCTGGAGATCATCCCGGGCATCAACTTCTCGGCGAACAGCCGGATCGCCTTTCCGCTGATCATGGCCGTCGTGTCGTGGGTCACGTTCAACGTCGTGGGCATCAAGCAGCATGGGTTCATCGGGTACCTGAAGCTCGTCATGCTGCCACCCGGTGCGCCACTATGGTTGTACCCGCTCCTCGTGCCGATCGAGTTCATCACCCAGATCGTCATCAGGCCGATCACGCTGTCCGTCCGTCTCGCCGCCAACCTGCTGGCCGGTCACTTCCTGCTGGCCGTGTTCTTCCTGGGGACGATCGCCTTGCTCCAGAGCGGGATCCTGGCGATCGTGGGCGTGTTCGCCTTCGCGCTCTCGGTCGTGCTGGTCGGGTTCGAGATCTTCGTGTCGATTCTGCAGGCGTTCATCTTCGCCATCCTCACCGCCTCGTACATCGGTGGAGCCCTGGCGGAGGAGCACTGACAAGGAGGCATCATGCTGCGACTGGTCGCGGAGGTCACGGGCAACCTCGACGCGCTGAAGACGGTGGGACGAGGCCTGGTCATCGGCCTCGCCGCCATCGGTCCGGGCGTCGGACTGGGGATCCTCATCGGAAAGTCCGTTGAGGCGATGGCCCGCCAGCCCGAGTACGCCGGGCAGGTCCGGGCGACGATGTTCATCGGTATCGGGCTGATCGAGGCCCTCGCGCTCTTCGGCATCGCGTTCTCGTTCATCATCTGAGTAGGGGAGATGCTCGTGTATTCGCTCATCGCAGGGGTCCTGCTCCAGGCGGAGACCGAGGTCAGCGAGAAGGAGGACCTGTACCCCCACGCCAACGAGCTGATCGTCGGAGCGATCGCGTTCGCGGTCCTGTTCGTCTTCATGTGGAGATGGGTGCTACCGCGCGTGGGCACGCTCCTCGACGAGCGCCGCCAGAAGATCCAGGGCGAGCTGGAACGGGCCGAGGCCACCCGACGGGAGGCGGATGACGAGCTCGCCCGGTACCGCGAGCAATTGGCGAACGCGCGCGAGGAGGCGAACCGGATCATCGAGGAGGGGCGCAAGACGGCCGAGCAACTGCGGACCGACCTTCAGGCCAAGGCGGAGCAGGAGGCCGGCGCCACCGTGGCTCGAGCGACCGAGGAGATCCGGGCGGAACGGGACCGCGTGCTGCGGGAGCTCTCGACCCAGGTCGGCCAGATCGCGGTGGAGCTGGCCGAGCGGGTTGTGGAGAAGGAGCTCGACAAGACGACCCAGCAGAAGCTGGTCGACCAGTTCATCGAGCAGGTCTCGGGATTGGGGAACGGGAAGCCGTAGTGCCCACCAAGGACGAGATCGTGAGGGGCTATGCCCAGGCCCTGCTCGCGGTGGCCGAGGCGGAGGACGACCTGGGGACCATGGAGGACGAGCTGTTCGCCTTCGCCAAGGTCGTCGAGCGCGACGGGCGACTCAGCGAGGCGCTCACCGACCCCGCGCTCCCGGCAGAGAACAAGCGGGCGCTGGTGGATGAGCTGCTCGGCCACCGGGCGAACCCTCACACCGGGAGCATCCTTAGGTTCCTGATCGAGCAGGGCAGGGCCAGGGAGCTCGGCCGCATCGTGGAGGGCCTGGCCGAGCTGGCCGCGGAGCGGCGCAGGCACGTGGTCGCC
The DNA here is from genome assembly GCA_050695235.1 of Actinomycetota bacterium. Classification (GTDB taxonomy): domain Bacteria; phylum Actinomycetota; class UBA4738; order UBA4738; family HRBIN12; genus AC-69. The sequence continues at coordinate 665 of JBOGVH010000129.1, read as the reverse complement.
GAGGTGCGGTCGGCCGTCCCACTGACGCTGGAGCGGCGGAAGAAGCTGGCCGACGCCCTCTCCAAGGCCACGGGCAAGAACGTGGAGATCAAGGTGGTGATCGATCCCTCGGTGATCGGCGGGATCCTTGCCCGGGTGGGCGACGAGGTGTTCGACGGGACCGTCCGGACTCGTCTCGAAGAGGCACGGGAACGGTTGGGGAGCGTGTGAGGCCATGGCTGAGCTGACCTTCGACCCGCAGACGATCGCGGAGGCCATCCGCAAGTCGGTGGAGTCCTACAAGCCCTCCGTCGAGCGCGAGGAGGTCGGCCGCGTTCACGAGGCGGGGGCCGGGATCGCCGTCGTCCTGGGGCTGCCCCGGGCGATGGCCAACGAGCTGCTCGAGTTCCCCGGCGGCAAGCTCGGCCTGGCGTCGAACCTGGACGAGGACCGGATCGGCTGCGTGATCCTGGACGAGGAGTTCGCCGACATCGAGGAGGGCGACCCGGTCAAGCGGACCGGCCGCATCCTGTCGGCTCCGGTCGGGGACGCCCTGCTCGGCCGGGTGGTCGATCCGCTGGGGCGGCCCCTCGACGGCAAGGGCCCCGTGGCGTCGGAGGTCACACGGCCCCTGGAGGTGCAAGCTCCGTCGGTGGTCTCGCGGCAGCCGGTGAAGGAGCCCCTCC
>JBOGVH010000128.1:0-7345 GCA_050695235.1 Actinomycetota bacterium | reverse complement strand
CGCCAGCTCCCCCCCACGCTCGTCCCGTCCCTTCGTGTAGTCGGCCTGGACCACCGGCTCCATGTAGATCACGTCGGCCTCGGCGATGCACTTGGCCACCGACTCGACTTCGCGGTAGGCCACGCTTCGCTCGTCGAGCTCGGATTTGAACTCCGGGAGCAGCGACATCTCGGGCGGGCACACGATCAGGGCCTCCATGTCGAACTGTGACATCGCGTACAGGATGGAGTGCATGGTTCGCATCCGCATGTCGCCGACGCACAGCACCGTGAGCCCGTCGAGCGTCCCCTTCTCGTGCCAGATGGTGTACAGGTCGGTCAGGACCTGCGTGGGGTGCTCGCCCCAGCCGTCGCCGCAGTTGATCACCGGCACCGAGGCCCACTGGGCCGCCTCGGCCGGCGCGCCCTGCTGAAAGTGCCGCATGGCGATGACGTCGCCGTAGAACTCCAGCATGTGAACCGTGTCCTTGATGGACTCCTGGTAGAAGTCGCCGGCCCTGGTCATCTTGGCGTCGGAGAACCCGCATACGTGGCCGCCGAGGCGATGCATGGCCCCCTCGGTGGCAAGGCGGGTTCGGGTGCTCGGCTGGTAGAACGCGGTGACCAGGGTCTTCTCCCGCAGCAGGTCCCCGTTCCGCCGGTCCCGGGCGTGGGGCGCCAGGCGATCGGCCACCTCGAAGACGTGGAAGTACTCGTCCCGCTCGAACTCCTTGAGCGACAGGATGTCCCGGCCCAGGAAGCTCCTCATCGTCGCGCTCCTCCTCGTCGGCTCAGCGCTTGCTCCCGGTGAACAGCACCGCCACGCGCTCGTGAGGTCCCACCTGGCCCGCCCGCACCAGCTCCAGGACGCCGGCCATCCCCGCCGCCCCCGTGGGATCGACCGGGATCCCCGTGGTGACGTGGGCCATCGCCTCGGCCTCCACGACGGTCTCGTCCGAGACGAGCACCGGGGATCCGTCGGTGGCCAACATCCCGGCAACCACGACCGCCCAATCGTAGGTCTCGTCGTCGAGGATGCCGGTAGCGATGCTCCTCGGCTCCTCCTCCCACGGCCACATGAAGCTCGAACGGTGCGTGCGCGCGTACGTCAGCGCATCCACGATGTCACCCGGAGACGTTGGATCCTCCATCCTCCCGACAACCCGGTCGTATGCTCGCCGCAGCGGGTACCCGCCGAGGGTCTGGACCGCGTGGATCCTCGGCAGCTTCACCCGGGCTTCGAGCAGGGCCGCATCCTCGAACGCCCGGATGCACGAGCTGGCCAACGCGCCGCCGCCCACCTGCACAACCAGGCGGTCCATGCCGACGTCGGTCCGGGCGAGCTCCGAGACCATCTCGTAGCCGATCGTCTCCCCGCCCTCGATGGCCATGCCGTTGTCCGAGCCCTGCACGGTGAACGGGATCGCGCCTTCCTCCAACGCGCCGCGCAACGCGAGGTACGCCGGGTCGCCGGATGCTCCGTCGATGCGCGGGCACGGAACGACCTCCGCACCCAGGGCCTCCAGTCGCGCCCGGATGTCCGTGTCGGCCCACGTGGGGACGAACACCCTGAGCTCCCGGTCCGCGGCTCGGGCCATGACGGCGGCCGCCAGGGCCGCGTTCCCGCACGAGGCGATGGCCAACGGCCGTTCCCCTTCCGGAGCCAGTCCGACCTGTTCGGTCACCAGCAGGAGGAGCATCACCCCCATGAGGTGCCGGGCCTTGTGCGAGCCCGCGACGTTGCCGGTCTCGTCCTTCACCCAGATCCCGCCCTCGGAGGAGAACCGGAGCCGTTCCGAGAGCTCGTCCGCGCGAACGAACGGCGTGGACAGGAAGCTCCGGCCATCGACCTCGGCCACCGCCTTGTCCAGCGACTCCACCAGGTCGACGAAGCCGCCGTCGGTCATCCCGTGACCCAAGCCGAGGTGGTAGGCGTGGAGCAGCTCGCGATACCGCACGTACGGGTTGGCCTCGTCGCCCTGAGGGAACCCCACGTGGGCGGGATCGAGCTCCCGAACGAGCACGTGATCGACGTCGTCGCCCGGCCTGGCGTTCGGGCAACGGAAAGGGTAAGGCTCGTCGGGGGACACGACGAACCCGCACCCGGCGCACACGATGGAGGTGACGTTCCCGGTCATGGCCTCACGTCTCTTCGCCGAGGCCGGTGCGGGCGTTGAGCTCCTCGATTATCGAATCCCACAGGGGCAGCTGGTCCCGCAAGTCTCGCCAGAAGCGCTGGGATCGGCGCGCGGTGAAGTCGTCCACCGGGACTCCCTGCTGCTCGACCCACGTGAAGTACCCGAGGTTGAAGACCCGTTCCCGGTCCCGCTCGCCGAGCTCCAGGAAGTGATCCGTGCCGGCGCCCTCGATCGAGCGGGCGAACGTCTCGGCCGCGGCGGCGTCATCGAAGCCGTCCGGGAAGTCCCGCGCCAGCACCTTGTCCTTCTCGGTCCCGTACATCGAGGCGCCGTCGGTGGCCACCGTGACGACCACATCGTCCGGCCCCAAGCCGAGGGCCCGCGCCACCTTGATCGCCGCGACCATGTTGCAGATGCTGGACAGGCCGAACGAGGAGAGCGCTTCCACGACGGCGTCATCCACGCCCCGCCGGGCCAACGATCCTCTGCCGACGTCGGTGTTGAACAGGACGTTCAACGCGTCGGTGTCACGGTCCGAGACCGCCGTCACCGCGTCGGTGTTCATCACGTTGTGGATGAACGGGATGTGCTTGTCCCCGATCCCCTGGATGTTGTGTTCGCCGAACCCGTTGTACAGCATGGTCGGGCACTCCAGGGCCTCGACCGCCACGATGTTCGATCCGTGCCGCTCCTTCAGGTAGTCGCCGGCGCCGAGCGTCCCAGCCGAGCCGCTCGCCGAGACGAACGCGGCGAGCCGCAACGAGCCGTCGCGCTCGCGCAATGACTCGTATACGCGCTCCAGCGCCGGACCCGTACACGCGTAGTGCGCGAGGTGGTTCCCGAACTCGGAGAACTGGTTCAGGATCACGTTCTCGGGGTCCTTCGCCAGCTCCTTGCACGCGTCGTAGATCTCCTTCACGTTGCTCTCGGTGCCCGGCGTCCGCACGATGTCCTCCGGGTCGGCCACCCACCCCTCCAACCAGTCGAAGCGTTCGCGGCTCATGCCCTCTGGGAGGACGGCGACGCCCCGGCAGCCCATGATCCGGGAGATGGCTACCCCGCCACGACAGTAGTTGCCGGTGGACGGCCACACCGCTCGATGGCGGGCCGGATCGAACCCGCCGGCGACGATGCGCGGAGCCAGGCACCCATAGGCCGCCAGGACCTTGTGGGCGCCGATCATGGGGAACCGGTCGCCCAGCGCCACCGCGATCCGCGCGTCGACGCCGGTGAGCTCGCGCGGCAGCACGACATGCTCCGGCACGGTCACCTGCTGCCTTCGGTCCGCGCCGTTGTACCAGTGCACGCGGAACAGGTTCAGCGGGTGAGTCGCATCGGGATCGACGGAGGCGAGGCCGGCACGGATCCGCTCAGGGATCTTCGCGGGGTCGGCGAGCTCGGCGAAAGTGGGGAGGAGGATCCCCGCGTCCCCGAACCGCTCCGCGGCTCGCTCAAGGACCGGGGGGTCGGCGAGCTCACGTTGAATGTCCGTTCGCCTCCACCTCCGTTTCGTCTCGGATGATAGCCCTCGGCCCGGAGGGCCGGCCTCTAACGCTCTGCCAGCGGCAGAGCGCACTGGACGGGAGGCAGATCCGCCTCTACGAGGTCCCACGTGCTGCCGGCATCCGACGAGACGGACGCTTCGCCGACCCTGATGCCGAACGCCGCGGTCGCGCCATGAGCGTCGAGGGGCAGAGGCTCTGGATGCTCACGCCGAACCACCCGAACAATCCAGACGAGATCGCTGGAATCGTGCTTTGACTCAGGACTCATCTCTCAAACGGTCGGACGATGCGCCCACGTAGAGGATGATGGGCGTTCCCGGCTGGACGATCGCACTGACGGCGGGATCCGTGCCGACGACCTTGCCCGGTGGGCCGGGGGTCGGCTCTGCATCGATGACGAGCAGCCCCACCCGGTCGAGCACCATCCCGGCCTCCATCGCCGAGAGGCCCTCGACCTCGGGCACGGTAACGCCGAGGGTCTGCGGGGTCGGCGAGGAGGGGGTCGTCCGCGCAGCCAACGGCCGCTGTAAGGGCCCCCTGGATGACGGGGGGCTCGTCAAAACCACGACCGCCGTTGCGGTGAGGGCGACCGACAACGCACTCACAGCGATCGTCGAGACCCTGGCCTGTCGGGGAATCCGAACGACGACTCGTGCCCCTCGGGCCGGTGCCGAGGCGACCGCTCGGGTCCCCCCCAGGACGGAGCGACCGGCCCATCGGCCCCAGCGTGCCAAGGCTCTCCACGGCTCATTCGCCAAGGGAGCGATGCCGGCGAGCACGTGCCGACGTCGCCACGGAGATCGCTGGGGACGTCGCACGACGGCGCCTGCGGTCTGGGAGCGAGTCGCGAGGGCCACGTCGACCAGCCTCGAGGGATCGTCCTCGGCGGCGACCTCAGGAGCCGAGATCATCCGCTGTCTCAGTAGCTCGAGGCCTGGGACGAGGGCCACGTCGACCAGCCTCGAGGGATCGTCTTCGGCCGCGACCTTGGGAGCCGAGATCATCTGCTGTCTCAGTAGCTCGAGGCCTCGGGCGTCGACCGATCGGTCGGGGGCGCGAGCGGCGGGCTCCTTCAGATGAGCCCTTGAGCCAGCGGGGAGAGTCGTCCACGCTTCACGTGCTGTAAGCCACAGGGCGGTCGGGATGCCGAAGTCGATGACCTTGACGGGGCCTCCCTGGGTCAGCACAACGCTGTCGGGTGTCAGGCCGCCATGGACCAGGCCGATCTCATGGGCGGCCGCGAGCGCCTCCTGGGCCTGCGAGGCGATGCGCATGGCCTCCCAGCGCTCCAGCATCCCGCTCCGGCTGAGCCGCTGGGCCAGCGTCTCTCCATCAAGGGCCTGCATGACGACGAAGCAGGGCCGTTCCTGGAGCTCGTCGTAGTAGATGGCGTTCGCGATGTTGGGGTGCTCCAGGCGCGGCCACACCGTGCGGAGCTCGGCACGAAGCACCTGCCTGAAGCGCTCGTTGGCGCCCAGCCCGTCCCGGAGGACGCGGATCGTCACCGGCCACTTCAGGAAGGCGTCCTCGGCCCGCCACAGGGACCCGATTAGATCCACGCTTATCTGGCCCAGGAGTCGAAATCGGGGATCCTTGCCGAGCGGGCGCCTCGCAGGACTCTTACCCCGCGTCATCTTGTCACCCTAGCTACAGTTGCTGTAGAACGAAAGCCCTAGGATGAACGGAGGTGCCGCGGTGAGGAAGGCCCGGTTCTCAAGGGCATTTCTCGTGCTCGTCGTCGTGGTGGCCATACTCCCTGTTTGGGCCTTCGAGGCCCAGGCACGACCAGCGACAGCGACCGTGACTGTCCTGCACGCGTTGCCCGGGTTCACGGCAGACGTGTATGTGAATGGAAAGCTGACGCTGTCCGGCTTCGAGCCCGAGACGGCCACCGACCCACTCGAGCTGCCTGCGGGTCGGTACAGGATCGAAATCCGTGATGTCGGTGCGGACCCCGCGTCCGAGCCGGCGCTCGCCGGGACGGTCACGCTGAAGGCCGGGGAGAATCTCTCGATCATCGCCGGGCTCACGGTGGACGGCGATCCCCAGCTCAACGTGTTCAGGAACGGGCTGACCCGGGTGCCGCCCGGTCGAGCGCGCTTGATCGTGCGCAACGTCGCCGACGTCGCATCGATCGGCGTGCGCCTCGACGGAAAACGGGTGTTCGTCAGCGTCCCCCACTCCGACCAGCAGAAGGCACAGCTGGATGCGGGCGGCCCCTACCAGCTCGAGGCCACGGTGTCGGGCGACGTCGCGATCGGGGCCGAGGATCTGATGCTGCAGGAGGGAACGGTCGGGATCGTGTACGCAATCGGTTCCGCGAGAAGGGAAACGCTCGACTTCATGTTCCAGACCATTCGAGAGCTGCAGTCTTCCCCCACGTCGGTGCTGACCGGGGATGGTGGGCTCGCGACCCCCCCCGCGCTCCCCGACTGGGCACTCGCGACCATGATGCTGGCTGCGCTCGGCTTCGGGGTGGCTACCGTGCTCGGTCGGCGCCGATCGCGCGACCGCATCGATCCGCGGTCCCGGTGAGGGGCCCGGACGCTTGGCCGGATAGGTGAAAGGGGGCGAGGAGCCGATCGCCTGTCAGGACCGAGCCCCTCCCCAGGTTGCGGCCAGGATGAGGAGGCGTCTCGCCACGTGGCTCCGCGTTGCGAGTGCGCTCGTCCTGATGACGACGCCGGTCGTGGTGTGGGCAGCTGGGCCACGTCCCGACTTCGGTTTCCTCCCCGGGACGGCCGATGCAAGCTTGTTCGAGGCCGTCCCGGACAAGTTGCCGATCGACGCCGGGACGTCGTCGACCGCGACCCGTGCACTCACGATCGATGTTCGGTCGGCGCGGCTCAAGGACTACGAGCCTCCGCGGCGCGGACCTCGTCCGGTCGGCCTGACCATCGACTCGATCGGCGTGCGAGCATCGATAGTCCCGGTCGGTGTTGAAGCTGGATCGCGCCGCGTCCAGGTGCCGACTGACGTCCATGTCGTCGGCTGGTACCGGTTCGGTCCTTCCCCGGGAGCGGGCGGCTCGTCCGTGCTCCTCGGCCACGTGGACTCGTGGACGCAGGGTCCGGGCGTCTTCTTCAGGCTTCGTGAACTCGAGCCGGCGGATGTCATGTGGGTAACGTTCGCGAACGGCTCCGAATCCCGCTTTCGGGTGGTCGCGCGACGCTCGTATCCCAAGGGCGGCCTGCCTGGCGAGCTGTTCGAGCGGGAGGGACCATCGATCCTCACCCTCGTGACTTGCGGAGGCTCCTTTGATCAAGCGACCAGGAGCTACTCGGACAACGTCGTCGTGTTCGCCGTGCCTCACGACTGAGCGCCCGCCAGCAGTCGGGTGTCCGGCTCAATCCCAATTCGAGTGCCAGTCACAAACCGACGACCGCGAGGGGAGATTGTGGGTCGACCGTCTGGCGGGGTGGCGCCGGGCCCGGGAGGCAGTGACTCCCGTTAGGTCGGAACCACCCGACTGCGCCGTCCGGATCACGCCGTAACCCCCACCCGTATTCGTGCACGAGCTTGTGGTGGAACGTGCAGACCAGCACCAGGTTCTGGAGATCGGTCGGCCCTCCGTGCTCCCACCACACGATGTGATGGGCCTGGGTGAAACGGCGCGCCCCACAACCCGGGAACTTGCATTCTTGATCCCGGTACCGGAGCTGTCGCATCATCCATGGGGAGGGCTCCCGAACCATCCGCCCAAGCCGCACGGGCTGACCGGACT